>NZ_JAAGLX010000034.1:0-98246 GCF_010548325.1 Streptomyces sp. SID13666
TGGCCATTATCGACGACGGCTCGGGCGCGCCCGAGCCGTCGTCGATGATGGCCAGCTCGGCGCCGACCTCGACGGTCTCGTCCTCGGCCACCTTGATGGAGGCCAGAATGCCGGAAGCGGGCGACGGGATCTCGGTGTCGACCTTGTCGGTCGACACCTCGAGCAGCGGCTCGTCTGCCTCGACGCGTTCACCCTCGGCCTTGAGCCAACGGGTGACGGTGCCCTCGGTCACGCTCTCGCCGAGCGCCGGAAGGGTTACGGAAACCGCCATGGTTGCGGTTGCTCCTAACGATCTGTGCGGATGGGGTGCGTGGTGAGGGGCTTAGTCGTGCGAGTGCAGCGGCTTGCCCGCGAGGGCCAGGTGAGCCTCGCCGAGCGCCTCGCTCTGGGTCGGGTGCGCGTGGATGAGCTGGGCGACCTCGGCCGGCAGGGCTTCCCAGTTGTAGATCAGCTGGGCTTCGCCGACCTGCTCGCCCATACGGTCACCGACCATGTGGACGCCGACGACGGCACCATCCCTGACCTGGACGAGCTTGATCTCGCCCGCGGTCTTGAGGATCTTGCTCTTGCCGTTGCCCGCGAGGTTGTACTTCAGGGTGACGACCTTGTCGGCGCCGTACAGCTCCTTGGCCTTCGCCTCGGTGATACCGACGGAGGCGACCTCCGGGTGGCAGTACGTGACGCGCGGAACGCCGTCGTAGTCGATCGGCACGGCCTTGAGACCGGCCAGCCGCTCAGCTACCAGGATGCCCTCGGCGAAGCCGACGTGCGCGAGCTGGAGGGTCGGGACGAGGTCGCCGACGGCCGAGATGGTCGGCACGTTGGTCTGCATGTACTCGTCGACGAGGACATAGCCGCGGTCGAGTGCGACACCGGCCTCCTCGTAGCCCAGGCCCTGCGAGACCGGGCCGCGGCCGACGGCGACGAGCAGCAGCTCGGCCTCGAACTCCTTGCCGTCGGCGAGGGTCACCTTCACACCGTCGGCCGTGTACTCGGCCTTCTGGAAGAAGGTGCCGAGGTTGAACTTGATGCCGCGCTTGCGGAAGGCGCGCTCCAGGATCTTGGAGCTGTTCTCGTCCTCCAGCGGGGCCAGGTGCGGCAGGCCCTCGATGATCGTGATGTCCGCGCCGAAGGACTTCCACGCGGAGGCGAACTCGACGCCGATGACGCCGCCGCCCAGCACGATCGCGGACTTCGGGACGCGGTCCAGGACCAGCGCGTGGTCCGAGGAGATGATGCGGTCGCCGTCGATGGTCAGACCCGGCAGCGACTTCGGCACGGAGCCGGTCGCCAGCAGGAGGTGGCGGCCGGTGTAGCGCTCGCCGTTCACATCGACGGTGGTGGGGGAGGACACCCGGCCCTCACCCGTGACGTAAGTGATCTTGCGGCTGGCGACCAGCCCCTGCAGACCCTTGTACAGGCCCGCGATCACGTCGTCCTTGTACTTGTGGACACCCGCCATGTCGATGCCATCGAAGGTGGTCTTGACACCGAACTGCTCGCTCTCACGAGCCTGGTCGGCGATCTCGCCCGCGTGCAGCAGAGCCTTTGTGGGGATGCAGCCGTTGTGCAGACACGTGCCACCGAGCTTGTTCTTCTCGATCAGGGCGACGTCCAGGCCCAGCTGCGCCGCGCGCAGCGCCGCGGCGTAACCGCCACTGCCGCCGCCGAGGATCACTAGGTCGAAAACGGTGCTGGCGTCGTTCGCCACGTCACGTCCTCCATGCATGGGTACGCCGGAGCCGGTCTGTGGTGACCGGGCGGCGGCTGTTATTCGGCCGCTATGTCTGAAAACTGTGAAAACTGGGCCCTGTCGTGCCGACCAACATCTTCGCACTTGTTCGCGGCGGACGGGCCACCGGGCCGGGGTCTGAGACGGACTTAAGCCTCATCCCGGGAGGCTACTGGCCCGTAAGGGGCACTCCGGGCGCTGGAATCTCGCTCAGGGCGAACACCCGCCCGGTCGCGCGTACGGCCCCGGGCGTGCTAGCCCGGGGCCGTACCTTCGTACAAACGAGCACTGAATTCCGGCTGAAACGCGCGGTCGGAAGCGCGTCCGTCCGGGGTTTGCCGGGGGTCTAGAGGATGTCGCCCGCGGCGGCCTTCTCGACCAGCCGGACCAGGGTGCGGACCGCCGTGCCGGCGCCGCCCTTGGGGGTGTAGCCGAACGGCGCGCCCTCGTTGAACGCCGGGCCCGCGATGTCCAGGTGCGCCCAGGTGATGCCCTCGCCCACGAACTCCTGCAGGAACAGACCGGCCACCAGGCCGCCGCCCGCCCGCTCGCCCATGTTCGCGATGTCCGCGACCGGGGAGTCCATCGCCTTGAGCAGCTCCGGCGGCATCGGCATCGGCCACGCCTGCTCGCCCGACTCCGTCGCCGTCTCGTGCAGCACGGTACGGAAGCCGTCGTCGTTCGACATGATCGCGAACGTACGAGTACCGAGCGCCAGCACCATCGCGCCGGTCAGCGTCGCCACGTCCACGATCGCGTCCGGGTTGTCCTCGGAGGCGCGCGCCAGCGCGTCCGCCAGGACCAGCCGGCCCTCGGCGTCGGTGTTGAGCACCTCGACGGTCTTGCCCGAGTACATCTTCAGCACGTCGCCGGGACGCGTCGCGTTGCCGCCCGGCATGTTCTCCGCGAGCGCCAGCCAGCCGGTCACGTTGACCTGCAGGCCCAGCTTGGACGCGGCCACGACGGTCGCGAACACGGCGGCCGCGCCGCTCATGTCGCACTTCATCGTCTCGTTGTGGCCCGGGGGCTTGAGGGAGATGCCGCCCGAGTCGTACGTGATGCCCTTGCCGACCAGCGCGACGGTCTTCTTCGCCTTCGGGTGGGTGTACGCCACCTTCACCAGCCGCGGCGGGGTCGCCGAGCCCTGGCCGACGCCCATGATGCCGCCGAAGCCGCCCTTGAGCAGCGCCTTCTCGTCGAGCACCTCGACCTTGAGGCCGTGCTCCTTGCCCGCGGCCTGGACCGCCGACGCGAACGCCTTCGGGTTCAGGTCGTTCGGCGGCATGTTGATCAGGTCACGCGCCCGGTTGACCTCCTCGGCCACCGCGGTTGCCCGCTCGGCCGCGGCCTTGTGCGCCTTGTCGCGCGGCTTGGCACCCACCAGGGCGATCTCGCCCAGCGGACCCTTGCCGCCGGCGCTGTCCACCCGGTACGCCGTGTACGCGTAAGCGCCCAGCAGTGCGCCCGTCGCCACCGCCTCCACGCCCGCCGCGTCCGTCGCCGGCAGCGCGAACGCCGCCTTCTTCGTCCCGGACAGCGCACGCGCCGCGGCACCGGCCGCCCGGCGCAGCGCCTCGGCGTCGTAGCCGGCACCGTCGGCGGGCGTCTCACCCAGACCCACAGCGAGCACCACCGCCGACTTCACGCCGGACGGAGCCGGCAGCTTCGTCACCTCGCCCTCGCCGCCCGAGGCGCCGAGGAGTTCCAGCGTCGCGGCGAGCTTGCCGTCGAACGCCGCGTCCACGGCCTCGGCACCGGCGGCGACCTCGGGGCCCTTGGCGCCCTTGGTCACTCCGATGACGACGGCATCCGCGCGCAACGCTGCGCCGGAGGAAGTGCTGAGTGTCAGTGCAGTCACGGTGAGGGTGGTCCTGTTCCGTCGAATGTTGTCGGCCGAGGGGTGGGCCGGCCGCGCCCCTCGCATCGTATTCCGCTACGCCCGCGGGGCGGCACGCCAGGGCTGCGCGGCCTGTGCCGCGGTCGAGCCTACGCCTGACGCGGCGCGTCGAGGGCCCCTGCCTTCACGGCGTCGAGGAACGCCCTGAGCCGGGCGGGGGTGGTCGTCACGATCGCCCCGGGTTCGGTGCTTTCGCGTATGGATACGCGGGGGCCGACGGCGGCCAGCTGTATGCAGTTGCTGCTCTCGGCGCAGTGCGAAGACTTCTGCCAGTCCGACGTGGACAAGGGTCCTGCCTTTCAGAGGCTCTGGGCGATCTCACGGATGAAGTCCCGGGACTCGCCGGGCTTGAGAGCCACCCGGTCCAGCCGGTCCAGAATGTCGCGGTACTTGGCCAGCTGAGCCTCGGCGTCCAGGAGCGCCGGGCCGTGGGACTGGTCGAGCAGGACGGTGTCCAGTTGCGGGACGGCGCCGGACGCGTAGGCGATCGTCTGACCGGAGCCGGGGAAGCCTCCGGCCGCGAAGGGGATCGCCGTGACCGTGACGCCGTCACGCTCGCTCATGTCCAGGATGTGCTGCAACTGCTCGCGGGAGGCCGCCCGGCCGCCGAACTGCATCCGCAGGGCGGCCTCATGGATGACCGCGGTGTAGCGGAGCGGGGCGTCCCGGTAGAGGACGGCCTGCCGCTTGATCCGGTGTGAGAGCCGGTGCTCGATCTCCGGCGGCGGCAGGGTGGGCACCGCCTCGCGGAAGACGGCCCGCGCGTGGTCGACGGTCTGCAGCAGGCCGGGCAGGCTCACGGTCTGCGCGGTACGCAATTCGACCGCGTAGTGCTCCAGTTCGGCGATGTCGAGCATGCCGGGCGGCAGAACGCCCCGGTACTCCTCCCACCACTGGCGCTTGCGTTCGCCGGTCATCCCGGTCAGGGCCTCGATCAGCCCGTCGTCCGAGCAGTCGTAGTTGCAGGCGAGCGTCCTGACGCGGTCCGCGCTGAGCCCGACCCGACCGGTCTCGATGTTGCTGATCCGCGCCTGGTCCCCGCCCAGCAGGGCTCCGGCCTCGCGAGCGGACATCCCCGCCTTCTCCCGAAGCTTGCGCATCTCGGCACCCAGGCGCTGCTGACGCGCAGTTGGCGTTGTCCTCGGCGGCATTGGCCCCTCTTTCCGATCGCGGCCAAGTCTGCCGTTCCGAGTCCCAAGGGTCCATTGGACGACAGATCTACCGTGTTTGGTAGAAAGTATCTAACTCAACGCTCTACTGTGTGACGCACGCCACTCGACCTGCCCGGAGGGCAACATGTACGCAGTGCAGCCGTCGTGCCCCGATCCCACCTCCAGTGATGGCTGGGAGTACTACCTCCAGCTGCCGCACGACCCACGCGCACCCGGGATCGCCCGGACGACCGTCCGGGCGATCCTCGTGGCACACGGCTTACGTGAACTCGTCGACACGGCGGCGCTGTTGACCTCGGAGCTGGCGACCAACGCGTACCGCTACGCGCAGGGCCCCGCTTCGCTGCGGCTCAACTGGGAGCCGCGTCGGCTGCGGGTGACGGTCCGGGACAACAACCCGGAGCTGCCGGCGGCGCTCGCGCCGGATCCGGACGCGGACGGCGGGCGCGGGCTCTTCCTGCTGGACCTGTTCTCGGACCGGTGCGGCGGATACGCGCTGGGGGAGGAGCCGTTCGGGCTGTGCGGCAAGCTGATGTGGTTCGAGCTGGCGGCACGGTGACCGCCGCAGCGACGTACGCGGCGGTCTAACGGTTCCAGGGTGTCCGGAAGGGGACGCATGTCCTGTTCGCCCTCGTCCGGGAGGACTTCGGCTGGTGGGATCGGGGGGTCCCAGCAGGTAGCCGAAGGGAATCGCAGATGTCTTCGCTCAAGCGCCGGATCGCCGCAGGAATCGGAAGTACCGCCATCGTCGTGGCAGGTGTCGTCACCCTCGCCCCAGCCGCGAGCGCGGCGCCCAGCGCGCCCGCGGCGTGCAGTACGAGCAACGCGGTGACCAAGAAGACCGCGCACAACGGCAGCATGTACATCGAGCTGCGCTACAGCACGTCCAGCCGGTGCGCGTGGGGACGGATCAGCAGTTCCAACGTGGGCAACAAGGTGTGGGTCGACCGGTCGAGCAACGGTGGGTCCACGTGGACCGGGCCGATGGGGATGACCACGCAGCAGTCGGGCAGCGACACCCACACGCCGGCCTTCGATGACGCGGGTTACGTCATGCGGGCGTGCGGGTTCAACGGCACCACCGTGTGTACCGGCTGGTACTAGAGGGCCCAGTGGGCCTAGACGGCCCGCCGGTCGTAGGCCGGCAGCCAGCCGAGGCGGGCCGCGGCCAGTGCCAGGGTGAACCTGTTGCTGGCTCCGGCCCGTTCGGCGAGGGAGCCG
This sequence comes from Streptomyces sp. SID13666, assembly GCF_010548325.1. NCBI lineage: Bacteria > Bacillati > Actinomycetota > Actinomycetes > Kitasatosporales > Streptomycetaceae > Streptomyces > Streptomyces sp. SID13666. Next base: position 6,023 of record NZ_JAAGLX010000034.1, read on the forward strand.
ACGTGGCGGCGGACGGATCGTTCGCTGACGCCCAGCCGGCGGGCGATCGCGCTGTCCTTGGTGCCGTCCGCGAGGAGCAGCAGGATGTGGCGCTGCACGAGCGTCGGGGGCAGGACGGGTGGGTCGCAGCGGGAGACGGCGGGCGGTGACGGTGCGGCGGCCAGGGCGGTGAAGGTCTGGATGCGTTCCAGCAGGGCGTTCTGCTCGGCGAGCAACCGGTTCTGGTCCGCGAGCAGTTCCTGGTAGCGCCGTAGTGCCGCCGGGGCGGACGGGGCCGTTCGGGTGTCATACACCTCGGCAGGCTCGCAGAGCGGCGGTCGCGCCGTATTGAAGAAATTCGCACCCGCACCCGCACCCGCACCCGCACCCGCACCCGCACCCGCACCCGCACCCGGCACCCGCACCCGGCACGGTTCGGCGCAGGCCGGCGTCAGGTCAGGATGATGCTGGTGACCTGGCCGTCCACCCGGTCCACCGTGGGCGGGCCCGCGAAGTCCAGGCCGCGGGCGTGCCGGAACTGGCGGGGGGTGCGGCCGATCATCGCCTTGAACTCGCGGTTCAGGTGCGCCTGGTCGCTGAATCCGCACTCGGCGGCGATGCCCGCCACCGGCAGGTCCGCCGCCATCAGCCGCAGCACCTTGCGCAGCCGCATGACGCGCGCCGCGCCCTTCGGCGTCAGCCCGATCTCGGCGCGGAAGCGGTTCTCCAACTGCCGCCAGCCCCACCCGGTGGCGGCGACGAGCTCGCCGATGGGCAGGGCGCCGGAGGTCCTGGCGAGTTCCCGCCAGGCGTACCGGACGCGGTTTGAGACGGGGAGCGCGTCCTCGGACCAGTGCAGGAACACGGTGTCCAGCAGGTCGAAGCGCTGGGCCCAGCCGGGGGCGCAGGCGAGGGCGTCGGCGAGATCGCGGCAGCGGGGGCCGAGCAGGTCGATGGGGTCGGTGATGGTGTCGGCGAGTTCGTGCATCGGGATCCCGAACAGCGAATACGCCTTCCACGGCGAGAGGATGACCTCCAGGCCGTACAGCCGGCCGCTGTGCCGCCCGAGGCCGGCGCTGGTGCGCAGCCCGACCAGCATCGAGCGGTGGGCGTTGCCGGGGGCCGACGGCGTCAGGGCCTCCGTCACCCGCACTTCATGGTCGAAGGAGAACAACAGCGTCACCGCGCCGTCCGGGACCTCCAGCCGCTGCCGCGGCAGGTCCAGGTTCAGCCGGTACCCCCGGTACCGCTGCACCCCCGGCCGCAGCCGGGCATGCGGCAGCGCCGTCGCCACCTCCCAGCGGCCCTCAGGACACGCCAGATGCTGCATCGTCCGTTCCCCCCATGACCCCGGAACCGCTCAGCCCTTGTCATCCTGCGGTGCGGGGAAGGGGTTCGGAGCATCCTTTCCGGTCAGATGTGGCCTGCCAGGTCGCGCTGAGGATCCGTCGGCACCGGGCGGACCGTGCCGAGTGCCTCTGCCGGGCCCGCGATACCGCCACCCGGTCAGGCCTCCAGGGTCCAGGCGGGCGAGTCCCGCGGCGGGGCCTGGCGGATCCGCCATTGGGACCGGTCGGCGTCGGGCTCCCAGTAGGGCACGTCACCTTCGTAATAGAGGCCGTAGGCCCAGTGCTCGGGCTCCTCGTGGGCCAGTAGGTCGGGCCATTCGTTGAACACCTGGTTGCCCCACGCCCGGTTGATACGCGCCACCGCCTCGGCCCGGGAGATCCCGAAGAGGGTCACCAGTTCTTCGGCGACTTCGCCCAGGTATTCCTGCATCTCCGGAACTGCGGGCATCGTGAACTCGGACACGAGTCGATCTCCTAACGGACCAAGGATCGGGTGAACAGATCAGCTGCCTTAGAGGAGAAGATCGCTATCTGGTGTCCCTTGAAGACGCCGTCCGCGCCGCCGCGGAAAGCCCTGAGGTTCAACAGCATGGGGCCCTCCACCATCTCGAAGCTGTGCATTGCGCCGCCATTGCGGTGATGCCTGATGAAGCTGGCCAGGTCGTCGCTGGGACCATGGAAGATCTTACTCGTGAGGTTGTCCAGCTCGCTCTTCGGAACGCGGAAGTGCAGTACCTCCGCTGTGCCGCCCGCCCGGTCGGCGAGTCTTGTGGCCCACTGTCGGGCCTGGTTGGCGTCATTGGTGACGTAGAAGCCGCCGCGTCCGAAGTCCATGGCCCGAGTACTGAAGGTGGGATCGATCCCGTTCTTGAGGATTCCGTCCAGGCCGGCTCCCGTTGTGCCGTGGTAGAGATCCACCAGACACTTGGCCTTGAGACCCAGCGGATCGGACCAATTGAGAGGGTTGGAGACATAGCCGTGGTGATCGGGAGCGGCAGTGAGGCCGAGCGGGTCCGGACTGAGGTATCGGGCGGTCCCGGGTTCGTAATAGCGTTGATAGTTGTAGTGCAAGCCGGTCTCGGCGTCGTAGTACTGCCCGGGAAAGCGCAGAGGGCAGTCCACATTCGCCGGTGACGTGCCGCCGAGCGGTGATCCCCACAGTGTCGACCGATTCTTCCAGACGATCACACCGTATACGTCGACCATTTCGGTTGGCGTACCGACCAGATCGGTGACTATGGCGTAGAAGCGCTCGTCGATGTCGTCCTGAGGGGCATCGCGCAATGCGGCGCGAACCGTCTGTGCGACGGGTATGTCGCCGTGTTCCCAATCCCATGTTGTCGTGGCATCCGCGGTTGTCTGCTCGGCGAGGCGCGTGCCGTCCCAGACGAATTCCGTTGTTTCCAGGGCGGTAGTTCCGTCGTCGGCAAGGCGTGACTTGGAGATTCGGCGGCCGAGCGGGTCGTACTCGTAGTGCCAGGCGATGCCGTCCGGGGTGGTGACGTCCGTGAGCCGGTCTTCGGCGTTCCACACGTATTGATATACACGACTGCCACCCGAGAGTAGCTTTTGCGTACGCCTGACCACCCGGCCCTGATCGTCGTATGCGTAGTTGACGTGCCCCGCCCGCTGGATGAGCGTTCCGTTGTAGGACCGGTCGCCCGATTCCGGGCTGGTGTGCTCACCGGCCGGCAGTGTCGCGGCGGCGAGATTCCCGGCGGTGTCATAGACGTATGCCTCGGTCCAGTCGGCACCGTTGACGGCAGTGACGCGGCTCGCGGAATCCAGCTCGAAGTGGTGAAAGCCCCCCGAGGCGTCATCGACGGCTGTGAGGCTTCCGTCCGCGGCGTGAGTGAAGGTCCGCCGTTGCGCCGTCGGGGACTTCGGGCCGCGGGTTGACAGTGTCTGTGCTGTCGAACGGTTGTTGTCGTCCCACTGCCAGCTGAGTGCCACGCCCCCTAGGTCGCGCTCGACCTCCCGGCCCGCTTCGTCGTACGCGAAGCGCACGGTGTGGCTGCCCGACCGCAGGGACATCGGCCTGCCGGTGGTGCCGAATTCCCAGACGCTCAGGACCCCGCTCGGCGTGGTGCGCCGAGTACGGCGGCCTATTGCGTCGTAACGCGAGGAAACAGTACGACCGTTGACGCTTTCGGCCAGAATGCGGCCGAGAGGGTCCAGCTCCCGGGAGAGGTCGGCAACGGGGCTGACGGCACATTTCAGGCGTCCGAGTGCGTCGTGAACGAAGTCGGTGACCACACCACCGGCATCCTGCCGGGTGACATTGCCCAGGACATCCCGCTCGAATCGGATGCTTTGCCACTCTCCGTTGATGCGTTCCGTCAATTGACCGGCTGCGTCGTAGCGATAACTGAGCTTCCGGCCATTGAAGTCGGTCTCCCCAACGAGGCGGCCCGAGGGATCGTAGTCGTAGCTCCAGACTCGGCCCTGCGCGTTGGTTACCGCCACCACTCGTAGCTCGGTGTCGTAGGTGAACTCGTAACGAGAGCCGTCCGGTTCCGTACGAACGGCGCAGAGGTCGAAATGAGTGTTCTCGTATCGTGTTGCACGGCCGCTGCCGGAGCGGTGCGCGACGGGGTTTCCCTCGACGTCGTACGACCATTGCTCAACGGACCCGTCCGGAGCCATGCGCCAAGCGATCTGCCCTTCGCCCGTCCAGCCGACACTCGTGGACGCCCCGGACGCGTCAGCGGCCTCCACCATGCGTCCGAATGCATCCCGCGTGATCCGGATCGTGGTGCCACCTACGTCGGTGATCGCCGCCGGAAGACCGGCGGAGTCATTGACCACGACCTGTTGCACTGTGCCGAACGCGTCGGTGACGCTGGTCAGACCGCCGCGCTCGTCGTAGGTGAAGGTCGTCGTGGCGCCGAGCGCGTCGGTCGCGGACGTACGGTTCCCAGCGGCGTCGTAGGAGTAGCGGGCGCGCGTTCCGTCGGGTTGGGTGATCCTCACGGGCAGGTTGAGGTCGTTGTACTCGATCGTCGCGGAGCTGCCGTCAGGGCGGGTCGCCATGGTCAGGTTGCCGGCACCGTCGTACGCGCAGCTCGTCGTGCGGCCGAGGGGGTCGGTCCTGGTGAGCAGGCGGTCGTACCGATCCCAGCTCAGCAGGGTGACCTGCCCCAGCGGATCGGTCTCGCGGATGAGTTGGTACTGATCATTGAAGTGGAACGTGGTGGCGTGGCCGAGAGAATTTGTGGCGACGGTGGTGCGGGCGTCGGGATCGTATGAGTAGCGGTAGTTCAGAATCCCTTCCGAGCCTGTCGTACCCACACAGCGTCCTGCTTCGTCGTACTCGTAGCCGTACGAGGTCCCTGTCCGGTCCTCCCAGCCCGTGATACGGCCACGTTTGTCGTAACTGAAGGCGAGCGGCAGGCCGGAGGAGTCAAAGATTTGGGTGAGGTTGCCGTCGCCGTCATATCCGTATCCCATCAACAGCGGCCGTTCCGGATCGCTGAGGAGGCGCAGAGCGGTGACTCGGCCGCCCCCTGTCTCGATTCCGACGTGGTATCCCCCCGTATGGCGCAGATCGACGGGGGCCGCGTCCGCGGAGTAGGTGATGGTGACGCGGTTGTTGTACCGATCGCTGATCGAAGTGAGCAGGAGTTCGGCTGTGCCCGGGTGCGGCGTGAAACCGAGAGTCCGGCCGGACTCGGGTATGCGGACCGACATGTCACTGGTAGGTCCGCCGTCCCATGTCAAGGGCCAGCGTGGACCCTCGAGAGGCATGAGGGAAAGGCCTGCGCTGGGGACGGGATAGTGCAGCAGCATCCCGTCGCCAGTGGTGAAGCGCACACCCTGATCGTCGAGATGAAGCCTTTGGTCCAGCGTTGAGGCCCAGGATTTACCGAACCAGCGGCCCGCCCGGTACGAGGAGCGGAAGTGGCGATCCAGGGTCAGCGGCAGGACACCGGGAAGTTGGAGATCGGTGGCTGACATGACCATTTCGCCGCTTGCCACGTCGATGGGGTCGCCACAGGTGAAGAGCTTCTTCATCTCGCGTCCCATTTGACGCAGCCCGCCTGCCCCCTTGCGGACGCTGTTGGCGATGTTCTCCAGGGCCTTGCCGCTCTTCAGCAGTGCCGGGAGTTCCTTGGCCATTTTGAGCAGGCCGCCAGCGGTGGTCAGGCCCTTGAACATGGGGATGCAGTCGAGGGCGGCGAAGAAGACGTCCCAGAGGCTGGCTTTTCCTTGCGCGTATTTGATGAGGGTGTCGGCGAGGACGACCAATGCGGCGGCCAGCACGATCCAGGCGAGCGGTCCGCCGATGATGAGGACGACGATGCCGAGCACGGCGACGATGACCTTGCAGACCGCGACGATGTCGTCCCAGTGGTCGGCGACCCAGTCGACCGCCTTCTCCCACCAGTGCTTGTTCTTGATCCCAGCGTCGGACGCCTCGTGCAGGGCGTGCTCCGCGGTCGACGCGGCGGTGTCCCGCAGGTGGGCGGCCTGAGCTGCCAGTTCCTTCGCCGCGTCCAGGCGTTGCTGCGCGTCGTGGACGGCGGTGTTCGCGGACTTCTGCGCGTTCGAAGCGTCCAGCGCATTACGGGTGGCGGTACGGACCTCGTCCGCCGACGGCGGTTCCACGCCCGGCTTCGGATCGGCCTGGTACTCCTTGGACTTGTCGCCCGCCCGCTTCACCCAGTCGTCGGCGTTGCCCTGCGTGGTCTTGGCCGCGTCCAGATCCTGCCGGGCGGTACGCCCCTGCGCCAAAGCGCGGTCCGCGTCCGCCTGCGCGGTCTCCAGCTTCGGCCAGTACGTCTCCAACGCCCCGGAAGCCAGCCGGTAGGACTTCTCCAACTTGCCCAGCTCGCCCGGCAGATCCCCGAACTGCTCGCGGTACGCGTCCCCCGCCAGACCCGCCCAGTCCTGCACCGCGTTGTTGCCGCTCAGCCCGCGCACCGACCGCAACGCCGACGACACATCGTCCGCGAAGTCGCCCAGTTTCCGGGCGAGTTCCTTCACCTCGTACGGATCACCCGGCACCGGATCCCGGTCCAGGTCCAGCACATGCCAATCCGTCGGACGATTCGCCACTGTCTAACCCCCGTGATTCGCCTCTGTCCGAGCGATCCTTTCACTTCCGCCACAGACGCTTCCATGGCGCCTGGTGCGACAGCACCCGGCGAGGCCGCCCTCAGCCCAGGGACAGGACGACCAGAACCGCCGTCGCCGCCGTTTCGGCCAGGGCGCCGAAGACGTCGCCCGTGATGCCGCCGAAGCGGGTGCGGCAGTGGCGGAGGAGGAGTTCGGCCGTGATGAGGGCGAGGAGGGCGGCCAGGGCGAAGTGGAGGGCGGGCGAGAGGCCGAAGAGGGCGCCGGCCGCCGCCGCGACCACGAGGGTGCCGGCCGCGGTGAGGGCCGCGATGCGGAGCGGGACCGCTCCGGCCACGGCGGCGCCCAGGCCGTCGGGGCGGGCCGGGGGGACGCCGTCGCGGCAGGCCAGGGTCATGGCGGTACGGGCCACCACGGCGGAGACGGCGGCCGCGGCGGCGCCGTGGGACCAGCTGTCGGCGTAGAGGGCGGCGAGGCAGGCGACCTGGGCGAGGAGGACGAAGAGCAGCGTCAGGACGCCGAAGGGCCCGATGTCCGACTGCTTCATGATCCGCAGGGCGTCCTCGGCGGGCTTGGCGCTGCCGAGCCCGTCGGCGGTGTCGGCCAGGCCGTCCAGGTGCAGACCGCGGGTCAGGGCGGCGGGCACGGCCGCGGTGGCGACGGCGGCGAGCAGCGGGGACGCGTCCAGGAGCAGCAGCAGTCCGCCGACCGCGGCGGCACACAGGCCCACCACCGCCCCGACGACCGGCGCGCACAGCATCCCGCCGCGCGCGGCGGACCGGTCCCAGCGGGTGAGGGTCACCGGCAGCGCGGTGAGGGTGCCGAAGGCGAAGCGGAGCGCGTCCGCGACGGAGGCGGCGGGCGCGGGTCCGGCCTTCGAGGGCTCGGCGGAGTCGGTCACCGCGTGAGGCTACCCCGGGCGGCTAACCCGAGGGCTGCCGCGGTGACTCCCGATGGAGCTCCGCCTCCCGGCGCCGCCGGAGGTGGCCCTCCAGGGCGCACAGCAGCAGCGTCGCCACGATCGCCGTCAGATGCTCGAAGCCCGCGAGGTTCACGATGAAGACGACCTCGACGAGCATCGCGAGGATCAGCGCGCCCCCCGTCCACCAGGCGCGGTAGCGGCAGGCCACGTACACCCCGAGGGCGACGACCGCCGCCGACGGGCCGGTGTCGCGCACGACGAGGGTGGAGACCGGGAGCCCGAGGAAGCCGTCGGGGCCGACCGCGAGCGAGTAGCGGGCGAACGACGTGCCGGCGAGCGTCGCGAGGAGCCCGATGCCGAGGGTGTGCCGCCTGCCGACCGTCATCTCGGCGATGCCGAACATGAAGACGACCTGGGCGATCAGCCCCCACACCGGCAGCGACGGGTCGGGGACGAAGAGCGAGAGGGGCGTGCGCAGCAGCGCCTTCCACCACGGGAGCGTCGCGTAGACGCCGCCGAGCCGGTTGACCCACTCCGTGCCGGTGCTCCCGGAGTGCTGGATCACCTGAAGGGTCAGGATGGACAGGCACGCGGAGAGGGTCAGTGGGATCGCGCGGAGCTTCTTCGTCCGCAGCTCGAACCACACATCTCGGGAGATTCCGCCCCATTCGACGTATGCGAAGTCGCGGAGGCGCTTGTTGAAGGGGCTCACCTGGCAGCGGTCCGCTCTCGGTCGCGTCTGCGCAGCGGGGACGGCAGCCGCGGCGCTTCGAGGAAGCCCTCGGCCCGGGCACTGGCGATTCCGATCCGCGGCAGCTCGCTGCTCTTGCCGAACAGCAGATACCGCGGCTCCCAGATGGGCCGGTACTTGGCGTTGGCCCGGTACAGCGACTCGATCTGCCACCAGCGCGAGAAGAACGTCAGCAGGGAGCGCCAGAACCGCAGCACCGGCCCGGCGCCCAGCTTCGAGCCGCGTTCGAACACCGAGCGGAACATCGCGAAGTTCAGCGAGATCTGCCGCACGCCCACCTCGTCGGCGCGCTGGATCAGCTCGATGACCATGAACTCGATCAGCCCGTTCTCGGAGTCGCGGTCGCGGCGCATCAGATCCAGCGACAGCCCCTGCGGACCCCACGGGACAAAGCTCAGCAGCGCGCGCGGCACACCCTCGCCGTCGTGGCACTCGACCATGACGCAGCGCCCGTCGGCGGGGTCGCCGAGCCGGCCGAGCGCCATCGAGAACCCGCGCTCCGTCTCGCCGTCGCGCCAGGCGTCGGCGCGCTCCAGCATCGCGTCCATCTCGTCCGCGGGGATGTCGTCGTGCCGGCGCATCCGGACGGTGTAGCCGGTCCGCTTGACGCGGTTGTACGCCTGCCGCACGGTCCGCATGGCGCGGCCGTCCAGGGTGAACTCGGCGGTCTCGACGATCGCCTCGTCCCCGATCTCCAGGGCGTCCAGGCCGTGCCTGGCGTAGATCACGCCCGCTTCCTCGCTCGCGCCCATCACCGCGGGCACCCAGGCGTGCTCGCGGGCCTCGGCGAGCCAGGCGTCGATGGCGCCGGGCCACGCCTCGGGGTCGCCGATCGGATCCCCGGACGCCAGCGACACCTCCCCGACGACCCGGTACGCGATCGCGGACTTCTCGCTCGGCGACCAGATGACGCTCTTGTCGCGGCGCAGCGCGAAGTAGCCGAGCGAGTCCCGGTCGCCGTAGCGGTCCAGGAGCCCGCGCAGCTTGGCCTCGTCCTCCGGGCCGAGCAGTGCCCGGCCGCGCGGCGAGCGGAACGCCACGTACAGCACGAGCAGGAAGAGCAACGCACTCATGACGTTGATGACGACATCCACCCACCCGGGCGTTGAGATGTTCGCGTAATTGTCGTCATTCGGGTCGAGCGCGATCATGCGCATGATCGCGTAACGGAAGCTGGCGCCGAAGTCCGAGCCGTGTTCGCTGTTGGTCGCGGTGACCAGCAGCGCGCTGATCAGCGAGCCCACGATGAGGCCGCCGACGGCGGTCAGGATCGCGTGCTTCGGATTGGAGCGGTCGCCCTTGGCCCGGAACTCACGGCGGCCGACCAGCAGGGCGGCGACGAAGGAGCCGGTCAGGCCCAGGGTGATCCAGTTCTGGACGTGGCCCCGGTACTCGGCGAAGCCCATCGTCAGCGCCAGCACCAGCAGGAACAGCCCGCTCAGCACGAGATTGAGCACCCACGCGGCCCGTTTGCGGCGCCGCATGGTGATGGCGAAGAAGAGCGCGAACACACCCGTGGTGAAGCCCGCGGTCAGCAGATACGGGGTGAAGAGGTCCTCGATGTTGTGCCGCCGGATGTCGGCTCCGAAGGAGACCCACACCGCCCCGAGGAAGTTGAGGAAGGCGACAGCCCGCAGATACCAGACGGCGTAGGCGGCGGAGCGCTGCCCCCAGACATGCGGACGGCCCTCCCCGTCCTGCGGTGTGCGACCCGGTGTCGTGCTGCCCATTCCCATGGTTGTGGATCTTATGACGGAATGTCCGGATCCTCGTCGCAGGGGCGGTGGCCGGATCCGGCTACGCCCCGCGGAGCCCACCCCGGAGGGCGGGCGGAACGGCGCTCTACGGAGTGTCGGCCGCGTCGCGGGGCGGGTCCGCGGGCGGCTCCTCCGACGTGACGGCGACAGGTTCCGTGACGGGTTCCGGGGCCCGCTCCACCACCGGCTCGCCCGACACGTCCGGCAACTCCGCCGCCAGCGCCGCCGCGGCCTGCAGCAGCGGCAGCGCGAGCAGCGCGCCGGTGCCCTGGCCGAGCCGTACGCCGTGGTCGAGCAGCGGCTCGATGGAGAGCCGGTCCAGAGCCTTGGCCTGCCCCGGCTCACCACTCGCCTGGCCCGCCAGCCACCAGTCGGGAGCCCGGAACGCCACACGCTGCGCGACCAGCGCACAGGCCGCGGAGACGACACCGTCCAGCACGACGGGCAGCTTGCGCACGGCGGCCTGCAGCAGGAAGCCCGTCATCGCGGTGAGGTCCGCGCCACCGCTCGCGGCCAGCAGTTCGAGCTGGTCGCCCAGGACCGGCCGGGCCCGGCGCAGCCCGTCACGGATCGCCGCGCACTTGCGCATCCACGCCAGGTCGTCGATCCCGGAGCCGCGGCCGGTCACCACAGAGGCGTCCGTACCGCACAGCGCCGCCACGAGAATGCCGGCGGCCGTGGTGCCACCGACGCTGATGTCACCGAGCAGCACGAGGTCGGTACCGGAGTCGGCCTCCTCGTCGGCGATGGCCATGCCCGCGCGGAACGCCAGTTCGGCCTCCTCGACGGTGAGCGCGTCCTCCACGTCCACCCGCCCTGAGCCGCGGCGCACCCGGTGCGCGGTGACCTCGGCCGGCAGTTCCGCCGGATCGCAGTCCAGGCCCATGTCGATCACGCGGACCTGCGCCCCGAACTGACGCGCCAGCACATTCACCGGCGCCCCACCGTCGAGCACCGCCCGGACCAGCGCCACGGCCGTACCGGCCTCATGCGCCGAGACGCGCAGGCTCGCGACCCCGTGGTCCCCGGCGAACAGCAGCACCCGTGGCCGGGCGATCGGCCGCGCCGGAACCCGCCCCTGAGCGGCCGACAGCCACTCGGCCAGCTCCGCGGGCTTGCCGAGAGCCCCCGGAGGGCTCACCAGACGCTGCCACCGGTCTTGCGCGTCACGCCGCACACCGGCGTCGGGACGCTCCACCAGGGAGCCGAAGTCATCGAGATTCAGGCCGCTCATTCGCCGCACAGTACCGGCTGCGCCTCGGGCCAGGGGAAGCGGGCGCCTGCCGGCCTCCGGCCGTGGGGTGCGGGCCGCAGGGTCGCCTGCCGGCGCGGGATCGACCGGCGGCGGCCCGGAGTTCCCACCCCCAACCCGCACGTGGCGCGGGCCCGTCACCCAACCCCCACCGGGGCGTGAACGCGAAGGGCCGGCGCTACCCGCACGTGGCGCGGGCCTGTCACCCAACCCCCACCGGGGCGTGAACGCGAGGGGCCGGGATCGCAGGCAGGGGGGTCCGAAATGCTGCCGAGCTATTTGTGGGCCGCCAGGCCCGTAAATAGTCGATTTCGGACCCCCCTGCCGGAGAGCCCGGCCCCGACCAGGACACAGCCCCATCAGCCGCGCAGCGAAACCGCCTGACCCGCCACCACAAGAAGCACCTGCTCGGACTCTCCCGCAACAGCGGCGTTCAACCGCCCCAACTCGTCCCTGAACCGGCGCCCCGACGCCGTCCCCGGAACCACCCCCGAACCCACCTCATTGCTCACCGCGACCACCGTGCGCCGCGTCGCCCGCCACGCCGCCGTCAACTCGGCGACCCGGGCGTGCAGTTCGCGTTCGCCGCCCGACGCCCACTGCTCGTCGTCCCAGGCGCCGACGGAGTCCATCGCGGACGTCAGCCACAGCGCCAGGCAGTCGATGAGCAGCGGCGCGCCGTCCACGGCGAGCAGCGGCACCAGGTCGCAGGTCTCCTGCGTCGCCCACGTACCGGGCCGGCGGTCGCGGTGCAGCGCGACGCGGCGCGCCCACTCCTGGTCGCCCTCGCGGGTGCCGCCGGTGGCCACGTACAGGACGTCGGAGAACGCGGCGAGCCGCCGTTCCGCCTCGGCGGACTTGCCGGAGCGGGCGCCACCGAGCACCAGCGTGCGGCGGGGCACGTCCGGTACGTCGTGGTAGTCGCCGGCGACCAGCGTGGTGCCGTCGGGGACGGCGCGCACGCCCAGCGCGGCGAGCCGGCGCCGCAGCTCGGCGCCGGGCGGCGCGCTGTGGTCGATGTGCACGGCGACGACGTCGGTGGTCGGGCCCACGGCGCCGGCGGCGCGCAGCCTGCCCAGCGCGTCGGGCCGGTCGACCGCGTCGAACAGCACCACGTTGTACGGTGCGGCGGCCTCCTGGACCCCGGCGGGGGCGCAGCCCGGTGGCAAATAGAGGGCCTTCATCCCGTCCGGCCCCTCGATCTCGTAGCCGGTGCCGGGCGCGTCCGTGGGGACGGCGCGTACCCGGTGCCCGGTCAGGAGCGTCAGCTCCTGACCGTCGGGGACGCGGCCCGGTGCCGGCAGGCCGACGGGGATCTCCACCGCGGGCCCGTCGTGCGGGTGGGACAGCAGTGCCTGCCGCACGCCGCCGAGGGAGTGCCCGGAACGGGCGGCGGCGAAGGCCAGCCCGGGGGTGAGGTCGAGCAGCAGCACGCCGTCCACGAGGACGGCGGTCGCGGCGCGCGGCCCGTCGCGGTCGCCGATGGCGCCCGCACAGGAGGCGCAGGGGCAGTCGGGCAGGGGCAGGCCCTCGGGGCCTCCGGTGCCGAGCAGTGTCAGTTCCACCCCCCGATCGTCTCGCGTCCGCGTACGGCGGGCTCGCCGGGTCCGCCATGCGGTTACCCTGCGGGACAGGCACACGACGGACAGCAGCAGCTGTGGACCGAGGACCGAGGAGAAATACATGGCGTGGACGTGGCGGTTCGAGAAGGCCGACGGCACCGAGGTTGCGCCCGCGGTGCAGCCGGAGGAGTTCACGACGCAGGGGGATGCGGAGTCCTGGATCGGTGAGCTCTGGAAGGACCTGGTGGAGGGCGGCGCGGACCAGGTCGTGCTCTTCGACGGGGAGACCAAGATCTACGGCCCGATGAGCCTGCACGGGAACGAGGAATAGCGGCGTAGCGCGCGGGGGGTTCGGTACCGGCCGCTTCGGGGTCGGGGCCGGGCTCTCCGGCGTGGGGGGTCCGAAATCGACTATTTATGAGCCTGGCGGCTCACGAATACACGGCAGCATTTCGGACCCTCCCGCAACCTTCGGCCGGGGGTGCCCCCAACCGCGATCCCGGCCCCTCGCGTCCAGGCCCCGGTGGGGAATGTGTGACGGGCCCGCGCCACGTGCGGATAGGGCCGGGGATCCGGGCCCCGGCTGTGGCACGCCTGACGAGTCAGACCGACCCCAGCGTGACCTCCGCCGTCTTCGTGGCCCCGCCACGCTCGTCGTCACCTGGACCTTGTCGCCCGGCTTGTGGGCCGCCAGTGCCTCCGTCAGGGACTGCAGCGTCGAGATCCCGGTTGTGTCGATCTTGGTGATGACGTCGCCCGCCTTGAGTCCGGCCTTCGCGGCGGCTCCGCCGCCCGTTACCGAGACCACGGCGACGTCGGACGGCTGGAGGTCGTCGCCGACCACGGTGCGGGCGGTGATGCCGAGGGCGGCGCGGCCGGAGTCGGTGACGCGGCCGTCCTTGATGATCTGGCCGGCGATGTCGGTGACGGTCGCGGCCGGGATCGCGAAGCCGATGCCCGGCGCCGCTCCCGCGCCCATCTGGGGATCGGTGGCGGCCAGGGTCGGGATGCCGATGACCTCGTTGTCGAGGTTCACCAGGGCGCCGCCGCTGTTGCCGGGGTTGATCGCGGCCGAGGTCTGCACCATGTTCGCGATCGTGGCCCCGGTGCCGCCGTCGCTCTCACTGCCTTCGCCGACGGTCCGGCCGACGGCCGAAGCACGCCCTAGGCGCGTACCCCGCACAGGTGCAGCAGTGCCGCCACGGCGCGGTACGGGTCCGTCCGCCCGGCCTGTTCCTCGGCGGCCAGCAGCGGTTCGAGATCCGCCGGTACCGGCGCGTCGTTCGGTGCGGCGTCGGTGAGGACCCGGACCCCGTACCAGGAGTGCACCGGGGTGCCCAGCCCGTTGAGGGTCGCGGTCACGGCCTCCCGGCGGTCGGCGCGCACGTCGAGGCCGATCCGGTTGGTGTACGTGTCGCTGCCGAAGGCGTCGAGCGCTGCTGGCCAGTCGCCGAGCAGCCCCGGCCGCATGGCCAGCGCGTCGGCGTTGCGTACGAGCAGCGACAGCAGACCGCCGGGCGCCAGCACCCGGGCCAGCGCGGCCAGCATCGGGTCGGGCTCGGGCATGTACATCAGCACGCCGTGGCAGAGCACGAGGTCGAAGCTGCCGGGGCCGAAGTGCCGGCCGGTCTCCCGGCCGTCGCCCGCGATCAGGGAGACCCGCTCGCGTATGCCCTCCGGTTCGACGGCCAGCGCGGTGCGCAGCGCGTCGAGCATCTCCGGGTCGGACTCCAGGCCGGTGACCTGGTGCCCCGCGCGGGCCAGCCGGAGCGCCTGGGTGCCCTGGCCGGGGCCGACGTCGAGCACCCGCAGCCGGCGGCCCACGGCGAAGCGCGCCGTTATCTGCTCGTCGAGCTGCCGAGCCACCAGTTCCTGGCGGACGACGTTGCGCAGCCCGCCGAGACCGCCCAGCCAGCCGGCCGCGCCGCCCTCGAACCCGGATCTGCCGGTGCTCAGAGCTTCACGCCGCGCTTGACCATCGGCTTCGGCAGCCGCAGCCGGCGCATCTGGAGCGTCCGCATCAGGGCGTACGCCACCGCACCGCGCAGGTTCTTGTCGGGGAAGCGGGTGCGCAGCTGCTTGCGCAGCAGGATCGTCGTGATGACGGAGTCGACCAGGATCAGGACGATCACGACCATCCACAGCAGCAGCGAGAGGTTCCGCAGCTGAGTGTTCTGGATCATGCTCAGGACGAGGATGACCACCGCGAGCGGAAGGAAGAACTCCGCGACGCGGTAGCGCGAGTCGACATAGTCCCGGACGAACTTGCGCACCGGTCCCTTGTCTCGTGCGGGCAGGTAGCGCTCGTCGCCACCGGCCAGCGCTTCGCGCTGCTTGGCCATCTCGGCACGGCGCGCTTCGCGTGCCTGCTTGCCCGCGGCCTTGCGGTCGGTCGGCACGACGGCACGGGTGCGGCGCTGGCCCTGGGCCTCGTTGCGCTTGGGCGTGGGGCGACCCTTGGGAGCCTGCGGGTCGCGGGGCTGGTCCTCAAGCACCGTGGTGGTTGAGGCCTGCTCATCTGGGGAACGACGTCGGAACACGACTCCAGGTTACGTGCCCCGGGGCGGGAACCCCAGCCTTCACCTACTCCTTGGGCCTTAGGTCACCGAACCGTGATCGTCCCTAGGGAGGAGCGCATCCGTCGCCGAACAGTGCGGTAATGGAACCAGGGCCCGTACTGTGGGGTCTGTAGAGGTGCTGGAGCTGTAGTCCGAGAAGGGGGCGCGCGAGGCCCATGAGCGGTGTCATGAAGCGGATGGGATTGATTTTCCGCGCGAAGGCCAACAAGGCCCTGGACAGGGCCGAGGACCCGCGCGAGACGCTTGACTACTCGTACCAGAAGCAGCTGGAACTGCTGCAGAAGGTACGTCGGGGTGTGGCCGATGTCGCCACCTCGCGCAAGCGCCTGGAGCTGCAGCTGAACGAGCTGCAGAAGAAGTCGTCGACCTACGAGGACCAGGGCCGCAAGGCGCTGGCGTTGGGTCGTGAGGATCTGGCCCGTGAGGCGCTGTCGCGCCGGGCCGCGCTGCAGCAGCAGGTCACGGATCTGGAGACGCAGCACCAGACGTTGCAGGGCGAGGAGGAGAAGCTCACTCTCGCGTCGCAGCGGCTGCAGGCCAAGGTGGACGCCTTCCGCACCAAGAAGGAGACCATCAAGGCCACGTACACGGCCGCCCAGGCCCAGACCAAGATCGGCGAGGCGTTCTCCGGCATCTCCGAGGAGATGGGCGACGTCGGCATGGCGATCCAGCGCGCCGAGGACAAGACCGAGCAGCTGCGCGCGCGGGCCGGTGCCCTCGACGAGCTGATGGCGTCCGGCGCCCTGGACGACCAGAGCGGCCTGCAGAAGGACGACATCCAGGCCGAGCTGGACCGGCTGTCCGGTGGTACGGACGTCGAGCTGGAGCTGGCCCGGATGAAGGCCGAACTGGCCGGTGGCACTCCGCAGCAGGCCATCGAGGGCGGAAAGCAGCCCGAGGACAAGCCGCGGATGGACAAGCAGTAACGCAGGACAGCAGTGACGCAGGACAACCGCCGGGCCGTAGCCGAACCGACTAGGAGGCGCCGTCATGATCGTCAGGATCATGGGGGAGGGGCAGGTGAAGGTGGCCGACAGCCATCTCACCCGCCTCAACGTGCTGGACGACGAACTGCTCGCCCAGATCGAGAGCGGTGACGAGGAAGGCTTCCGCAAGACGCTGGGAGCCCTGCTCGACGCCGTACGGGAACTGGGCGAACCGCTGCCCGACGCCTCCCTGGAGCCGTCGGAGCTGATCCTGCCGTCTCCCGACGCCTCCCTCACGGAGGTCCGGGAGATGCTCGGCGACGACGGGCTCATCCCGGGCTGAGCCGCGCGATCGCACCTCGCACCTCGTACCGCTCATGAACGGGCGGGCCGGAACCCTCAGGGTTCCGGCCCGCCCGTTCAGCGTTACCGGGCCTTACGGCAGCGCCAGCATCTGCTCCAGGGCCAGCTTGGCGAACCGCTCGGTCTCCTCGTCCACCTGGATGCGGTTGACGAGCTTGCCGTCCGCCAGCGACTCCAGGGTCCACACCAGGTGCGGCAGGTCGATGCGGTTCATCGTCGAGCAGAAGCAGACGGTCTTGTCGAGGAAGACGATCTGCTTGTCCGGGTGCGCCTTGGCGAGCCGGCGGACCAGGTTCAGCTCGGTGCCGATCGCCCACGCGGAGCCGGCCGGGGCCGCGTCCAGCGCCTTGATGATGTACTCCGTCGAGCCGACGTAGTCGGCGGCGGAGACGACCTCGTGCTTGCACTCGGGGTGCACCAGCACATTGACCCCGGGGATCCGGGCGCGGACGTCCTCGACCGACTCGATCGAGAAGCGGCCGTGCACGGAGCAGTGGCCGCGCCACAGGATCATCTTGGCGTCGCGCAGCTGCTGGACGGTCAGGCCGCCGTTCGGCTTGTGCGGGTTGTAGAGGACGCAGTCGTCGAGCGACAGGCCCAGATCGCGTACCGCGGTGTTGCGCCCCAGGTGCTGGTCGGGAAGGAAGAGCACCTTCTCGCCCTGTGAGAACGCCCACTCCAGCGCGCGCTCGGCGTTCGAGGACGTGCAGATCGTGCCGCCGTGCCGGCCGGTGAAGGCCTTGATGTCGGCGGAGGAGTTCATGTAGGAGACGGGGACGGTGGCCTCGGCCACGCCCGCCTCGGTCAGCACGTCCCAGCACTCGGCGACCTGCTCGGCGGTGGCCATGTCGGCCATCGAGCAGCCGGCCGCCAGGTCCGGGAGGATCACGGCCTGCTTGCCGGACGTGAGGATGTCCGCGGACTCGGCCATGAAGTGCACACCGCAGAAGACGATGTACTCGGCCTCCGG
This sequence comes from Streptomyces sp. SID13666, assembly GCF_010548325.1. Taxonomy (NCBI): domain Bacteria; kingdom Bacillati; phylum Actinomycetota; class Actinomycetes; order Kitasatosporales; family Streptomycetaceae; genus Streptomyces; species Streptomyces sp. SID13666. The sequence continues at coordinate 23,509 of NZ_JAAGLX010000034.1, forward strand.
GCGCGCGGCGGCGTCCCGCGCGAGTTTGAAGGAGTCACCGGTCACATCGGCGAACTCGATGACTTCGTCGCGCTGGTAGTGGTGGCCCAGGATGAAGACCTTGCTCCCGAGCTTCGCCTTGGCGGCGCGGGCGCGCTCGACCAGGTCGGGGTCGGACGCGGCCGGCAGGTCGCCGGGGCAGTCAACTCCGCGCTCGCTACGGGGATCGGACTCCCGCCCGAGCAGCAGCAGGGCGAGCGGCGTGGGCTGAACATCCAGCACATCCAGCGGTTCTGTGGTGGTCACGGGCCCGGAGCCCTTTCTGTGCAGCACAGCCTTTTCGTCTACCTGACGTTATCTATGATAGCCCGTTCGTGTCAGATTGACGATGGGGGTCGCGTCAATGTGACGCATTCCGTTCCCGGCCTCCGGTGTGCGAGCATTGTTGGCGGAAAGACGTATCGGACCCGGAATGAATCCGGGGGGTCATCGGTTACCAGTCGGTGGCAGCAGTCCGAACAACCCGGGAGTGAAGCAGATGACGGTTCAGGACGAGACCACCGCGAACGACGGACTTCTCCTGTCGGATTCCGCCGCGGCCAAGGTCAAGGGCTTGCTCGAGCAGGAAGGCCGCGAGGACCTGGCGCTGCGTGTCGCCGTTCAGCCCGGTGGCTGCTCCGGTCTGCGCTACCAGCTGTTCTTCGACGAGCGTTCGCTCGACGGCGATGTCGTGAAGGACTTCGACGGTGTGAAGGTCGTCACCGACCGCATGAGCGCCCCGTACCTGGGCGGCGCCTCCATCGACTTCGTGGACACGATCGAGAAGCAGGGCTTCACGATCGACAACCCGAACGCCACCGGCTCCTGCGCCTGCGGCGATTCGTTCCACTGATCGCACGCGAAGGCGGCGGCCACCCGAGAGGGTGACCGCCGCCTTCGTCGTTCCGCGGACCGCTGGGAACCGGTCCGCCCGGAACCTGTCCGGCTACTTCCGCAGCGGCACGACGGTGCCGTCGTACAGGTCGACGACCTTGCGGTCACCGAGCGGCTTGGCCAGCTGCACGGTCCTGGTGGTGTCCTTCGCGATCATGATGCACATCCCCCGCACGGCCGGGTCGTGCATCCCCGTGATCCGCACGGTCACCGCCGCGTCGGACTCCTCGGCGGTCGCCGCGTAGGTGGAGCAGACACCGGCCCAGAAGTGCAGCTCCAGGACGTTGCCGCGCACGGTGTACGAGACGGCCTTCTGCTTCTTGGGCGCGTTCGGGTCGGCGGGCTGCCCGGGGTCGGCGGGCTGCGTCGGCGCGGTCGTACCCGGACCGCCCGGCTCACTCGGCAGTCCCGTGCCCGGCGCCGTCTGCTGGATGTAGCGCGCCTCGACGGCGGGCTGTGCCACCGTGTGCGCCTTCACCACTCCGGCCTGTGCCACGTCGAACAGCCAGGACGGCACCAGTGCCCGCGCGCCCGAGACGAACTGGGCCGACAGCCCGAACGTGACGCCGCGGACCTCCAGCTTCTGCTCGGCGGCCGGCACACACGGCATCGACTGCGGCAGCGTCTTGTCGTCGCTCGGCGCCGTCGGCGCCTTCGGGAGCGGTGCCGGGCAGGTGCCGCCGACCCCGTGGTCCGTGCTGCCGGCTCCGCCGGTCTCCAGCTGCTTCAGGGCCTGCGCCGCGTCGATCACCGGGTACTGGTCGCCCTTGTCGAGGGCCGCCAGCAGACCGTAGCCGCCGCTCAGCTGCCCGTCCGCGCCGATCCGCAGGGTGGTGCGCCAGCCGTGCGTCGGCAGCCCGCCCACCACCGGGTCGGCGTTCACCATGCGCACCGCGCCGGCGGTCTCACTCGCGTCCACCGCGGCTCCGGTCAGTCCGAGAGCGGCCAGGGCGGGCGCCGCGGCCTGCTTCGCCCGGTCCTCGGAGACCGCGCCGTCACTCGTGCCGGCCGGCCCGGAGGACGACGTCGAGGTACCGCCCGCGCCGTCGGCCGAGGCGACCGGCGGGCCGGTGCAGACCGGGGAGTCGGGACCGCCGGCGCTGGGAGCACTCGGCACCCCCGGCTTCATCGGCGTGGTGCGGTAGCACTTGGCGATCGGGCCGAGCCGGGAGTACGACCAGTTGCCCTCGCCCGACCGGTTGACCTGCAGGAACGGCCCGCTGCCGTCCGGGGTGCCGCCCGCCCGCCAGAAATCGTGGTCGAGCTTGACGGGGCCGGGCACATCCAGCGCCTTCGCCAGCTTCTCGACGGCCGCCTGCGTCACGTCCCCGTGCGGCCGGTGGACCGGTGCCTCCTTCGGACCGGCCGGCAGCGGCTTCGTGACCTGGTACTGCGCCCCGGCGGGGGCCGCCGCGCCGCTGTCCGTGCCGGCTGCCACCCCGGTCCTGGCGCCGTCCAGCGCCAGTGGCGCGGGTGCCTTGCTCTCGCTCTTGTCGAGGGCGCTGCTGCCCGCGTTCGCCGTCGCCCAGTAGGCCCCGCCGCCGCCAGCCACCAGGACCGCCGCGGCCATCGCGGCGACGGCCAGTGGTGACCTGAGGCGGCGGCGGGGGACGGGATGCTCCATCGTGTCGTCGTTACGTTCGGTGCTCACCGTGCTGCTCCCTCGGCTCCGTACCGTCAGATGCAGCTGTGACGGAGCCGGAGCCCGCGCGGTTCCCACCGCGCGGTTCCGCGACCGGCCGGGATCAGGCGCCGTACTCCGCCATACCGTCCACGACGTGCGCGGACGCGAGCGGCACGGTGATTCCGTGCAGGCTCGACGGAGCGGCCACCGGTGGGGCCGCATGGGCGGGAACCGTCCAGTGCGGCGCCATCCGACGGCAGTCGCCGAGCAGTTCGGCGAGCGATTCGGAGCGGGATTCAGGTTCGACGACGGGGGGCAGTGGGGACGCAGTAGAAGCCATGTCTTCGACCCTAGGCACTTGATCAGGTAGGGGTAAGCCCTACTATCGGGTAGTTTCTCCGTGTCCGGTGGTCGGTTCCCGGTCGCGGCGGCGCACCCCATACGATGGCTGTGCCTTTTCCGTGTTGCCCAGGGCCTCCTTCCGGCCCTTGCCGACCTTCGCCGCCGCCCCCGCAGGAGCATTCAGTCGTGCGTATCGCTGTCACCGGATCCATCGCCACCGATCACCTGATGACCTTCCCCGGCCGCTTCGCCGACCAGCTGGTCGCGGACCAGCTGCACACGGTCTCGCTCTCCTTCCTCGTCGACAACCTCGATGTCCGGCGCGGCGGAGTCGCTCCGAACATCTGCTTCGGCATGGGCGTGCTCGGCCTCCGGCCGGTCCTCGTGGGCGCGGCGGGCTCCGACTTCGCCGAGTACCGCGCCTGGCTGGACCGGCACGGCGTCGACACCGCGTCCGTCCGCATCTCCGAGGTGCTGCACACCGCGCGCTTCGTCTGCACCACGGACACCGACCACAACCAGATCGCGTCCTTCTACACCGGCGCGATGAGCGAGGCCCGGCAGATCGAGCTGCAGCCGATCGCCGACCGGGTGGGCGGCCTGGACCTGGTCCTCATCGGCGCGGACGACCCCGAGGCGATGATCCGGCACACCCAGGAGTGCCGCAGCCGTGGCATCCCGTTCGCGGCCGACCCCTCGCAGCAGCTCGCCCGCATGGACGGCGAGGACATCCGCCTCCTCGTGGACGGCGCCACGTACCTCTTCACCAATGAGTACGAGAAGGCGCTCATCGAGTCGAAGACGGGCTGGACCGGCGAAGAGATCCTCGCCAAGGTCGGCACCCGCATCACCACCCTCGGCGCGCAGGGCGTCCGCATCGAGCGGGTCGGCCAGCCGGTGATCGAGGTCGGCTGCGCCGAGGAAGAGGCGAAGGTCGACCCGACCGGCGTCGGCGACGCGTTCCGCGCCGGCTTCCTGGCGGGCCTGGACTGGAACCTGTCGCTGGAGCGCTCCGCCCAGCTCGGCTGCATGCTGGCGACCCTCGTCATCGAGACGCTCGGCACCCAGGAGTACGAGCTGCGCCGCGGCCACTTCATGGACCGCTTCACCAAGGCCTACGGCCACGAGGCCGCCGCCGAGGTCAAGACCCACCTGGCCTGACCCTTTCGTTCCCTCGATCGCCGGCCGGGCTGATTCCTTCAGCCCGGCCTGGGGGTACCTCCCGGACGGAGTCCGGGGGAGCTCGAGGCCATCTTTCTCACGTTCTGCGCCGCACCAGGTACGCCGTACCCCGCTCCGCCGCGCGCTCGCCGACGTACTCCTGGTCCCGCATCTGGCACCACGCGGGGATGTCCAGCCGCGCCGCCTCGTCGTCGGACAGCACGGAGATCACCGCGCCCACCGGCACATCGCCGATGACCTTGGCGAGCTCGATGACCGGGATCGGGCAGCGCTTGCCGAGCGAGTCGACCGTCAGCGCGGGCTCGTCGGGGGCACCGGCGACCTCGGCCGGCGGGGCGGAGGTGTCCGCGGTGGGGGAGGCCGGGGCGCCGAGCTGGTCGCGGACCGAGCGGACGACCTCCGGCAGCACGCCGAGGAACCGCTCGACGTCCTCCGCAGGAGTGCCCGGCGGCAGTGACACCCGGACGTTCCCCTCCGACAGGACGCCCATCGCGCGCAGCACATGGCTCGGGGTCAGGGTGCTGGAGGTGCAGGACGAGCCGGAGGAGACCGAGAAGCCCGCGCGGTCGAGCCCGCCGAGCAGCGCTTCCCCGTCGACGTAGAGGCAGGAGAACGTCACGAGGTGCGGGAGCCGCAGCGTGGGATGGCCGACGACCTCCACATCGGGGACGAGTACCGGCACCCGGGAGCGGATCCGGCCGACCAGCTCCGACAGCCGCGCCCCTTCGGCCGCGGCCTCCTCCCGCACGGCGCGCAGCGACGCCGCCGCGGCCACGATGGCCGGCAGGTTCTCGAAGCCGGGGGAGCGTCCCGACTCCCGTTCGTCCGTGGGGCCCTGAGCGGCGAAGCGCACGCCCTTGCGGACCGCGAGCAGCCCGACCCCGGGCGGTCCGCCCCATTTGTGGGCGCTGGCGGTGAGCAGCGACCAGCCGCCCTCCACCGGCCCCCAGGCCAGCGACTGCGCCGCGTCCACCAGCAGCGGCACCCCCGCCTCCCGGCAGAGCTCGGCGGCCTCGGCGACCGGCTGGACCGTACCCACCTCGTGGTTGGCGGACTGCAGGCAGGCCAGTGCCGTGTCCGGCCGCAGCGCGGCGGCGAACGCGGCGGCGTCCACCCGCCCCGTACGGTCCACCCCGACCTGGGTGGCCTCGTACGCCTCGGCCGCATGGAGTACCGACGAGTGCTCGACGGCCGACACCACGAGGTGACGCCCCGTCCGCCGCCGTCCCGCCATGGCTCCTGACACGCCCGTGTGAACGGCACGGGTTCCCGAAGGAGTGAAAACCAGTTCGTCGGGACGGCAGCCCACCGCTTCGGCGGCCGCCTCGCGGGAGGCGTCCAACAGCAGCCGGGCGCGCCGCCCCTCGCGGTACAGGCGGGCCGGATCCGCCCACCCCTCGTCCAGCGCGGCTACCAGCGCCTGGCGGGCGACGGGGTGCAGGGGAGCGGCCGAAGCCGCATCGAAGTAGGACACGCCCGGCACGCTACGCCTGTCGCCCGGCGGGCCGTCAGGCGGCATGCGGAGCATGCCGGTCCATCCCTTCGGGAAGTGCCCCGGCGCGTTGGACCCCCTCCCCGCGCGACCCCAAATAGCGTCCAGTAGGGTTTGGTCCGCATAAACATCCACACCTACCTGCCCGCGCCAGGGCCGACCGACCAGCTGACGGCCGGGCACCCGGACGCGTGGGCGAGACTCTCGGGAAGGCGCTACGTGAGTCCCAACGGCTCCGACCGCTCGTCGCGGCGCCCGGTGCGGCGGAAGCTGCCGCAGGCGCTGGCCGCGGCGCTGGTCCTTGTGACCGCTACCGGTTGTGAATACCCCCGCCTTGGCATGCCCAGCCCCGCTACGGAACAAGCCCCCCGGATCCTGGCGCTCTGGCAGGGCTCCTGGGCCGCCGCGCTGGCGACCGGTGTACTTGTCTGGGGTTTGATCATCTGGAGTGTGATCTTCCACCGGCGAAGCCGGACGAAGGTCGAGGTTCCTCCGCAGACCCGGTACAACATGCCCATCGAGGCGCTGTACACCGTGGTCCCGATCATCATCATCGCGGTGTTCTTCTACTTCACCGCGCGTGACGAATCCAAGCTTCTGGCGACCTCAGAAAAGCCGGACCACGTGGTGAACGTGGTCGGCATGCAGTGGAGCTGGGCCTTCAACTACGTCGAGGACGTGGACGGCAACAAGTCGTCCCCTGCGGTGGCTCCCAAGGAGCTCGAGCAGATCCCCGTCGACAAGCTGAAGTTCCCGGTGGGTGCCGAGGGCGTCTACGACTTCGGCACTCCCGCCACGAAGAACCAGGACACCGGTAACCCCGGTCCGACGCTCTGGCTGCCGAAGGGCGAGACGGTGCGATTCGTCCTCACCTCGCGCGACGTCATCCACTCGTTCTGGGTGGTGCCGTTCCTCATGAAGATGGACGTCATCCCGGGCCACACCAACGTCTTCGAGGTGACCCCGAGCAAGGAGGGCACCTTCCTGGGCAAGTGCGCGGAACTGTGCGGCATGGACCACTCCCGGATGCTCTTCAACGTGAAGGTCGTCTCCCCGGAGCAGTACCAGCAGCACCTGCAGGATCTGGCGAAGAAGGGCCAGACCGGTTACCTCCCGGCGGGCATTGCCACCACGGGCAACGCCAAGAATGCGGAGCCCAAGACCACATGAGCATTCTCAACGAACCCCATCAGGGCGCGGCCGCCATCGGCGAGTCGTACGAGGACGAGTTGCCGGTGAAGCGGGCACAGCCCGGCGCCGTGGTCATCAAGTGGCTCACCACCACCGACCACAAGACGATCGGGACGATGTACCTGATCACCTCGTTCTTCTTCTTCATCCTCGGCGGGATCATGGCGCTGCTCATGCGCGCCGAACTGGCCCGCCCGGGCACCCAGATCATGTCGAACGAGCAGTTCAACCAGGCGTTCACGATGCACGGCACCGTGATGCTGCTGATGTTCGCGACGCCGCTCTTCGCGGGCTTCGCGAACTGGATCATGCCGCTGCAGATCGGCGCGCCCGACGTGGCGTTCCCGCGGCTGAACATGTTCGCCTACTGGCTCTACCTGTTCGGCTCGCTGATCGCGGTGGCCGGCTTCCTGACGCCGGCGGGCGCGGCCGACTTCGGCTGGTTCGCGTACTCCCCGCTGTCGGACGCGGTCCGGTCCCCGGGCGTCGGCGCCGACATGTGGATCATGGGTCTGGCCTTCTCCGGTTTCGGCACGATCCTCGGTTCGGTCAACTTCATCACCACGATCATCTGCATGCGCGCACCCGGCATGACGATGTTCCGCATGCCGATCTTCGTCTGGAACGTCCTGCTGACCGGTGTGCTGGTCCTGCTGGCCTTCCCGGTGCTCGCCGCCGCGCTGTTCGCCCTGGAGGCCGACCGGAAGTTCGGGGCGCACGTCTTCGATGCCGCCAACGGCGGGGCGTTGCTATGGCAACACCTGTTCTGGTTCTTCGGGCATCCAGAGGTGTACATCATCGCGTTGCCGTTCTTCGGCATCATCAGCGAAGTGATCCCGGTGTTCAGCCGCAAGCCGATGTTCGGCTACGTCGGCCTGATCGGCGCGACGATCTCCATCGCCGGCCTGTCGGTCACCGTCTGGGCGCACCACATGTACGTCACCGGCGGTGTGCTGCTGCCGTTCTTCTCGTTCATGACGTTCCTCATCGCGGTCCCGACCGGGGTGAAGTTCTTCAACTGGATCGGCACGATGTGGAAGGGGTCACTGAGTTTCGAGACCCCGATGCTGTGGGCCGTCGGCTTCCTGATCACCTTCGCGTTCGGTGGTCTGACCGGTGTGATCCTGGCGGCGCCGCCGCTGGACTTCCACGTCTCGGACTCGTACTTCGTGGTGGCGCACTTCCACTACGTGATCTTCGGGACCGTGGTCTTCGCGATGTTCTCCGGCTTCCACTTCTGGTGGCCGAAGTTCACCGGCAAGATGCTGGACGAGCGGCTCGGCAAGATCACCTTCTGGACGCTGTTCTTCGGCTTCCACGGCACGTTCCTGATCCAGCACTGGCTGGGTGTCGAGGGCATGCCGCGCCGTTACGCGGACTACCTGGCGGCCGACGGGTTCACCACGCTGAACACCATCTCGACCATCAGTTCGTTCCTGCTCGGCCTGTCGATGCTGCCGTTCTTCTACAACGTGTGGAAGACCGCCAAGTACGGCAAGAAGGTCGAGGTCGACGACCCGTGGGGCTACGGCCGTTCCCTCGAATGGGCGACCTCCTGCCCGCCGCCGCGGCACAATTTCCTCACGCTGCCGCGTATCCGGTCCGAGTCGCCGGCGTTCGACCTGCACCACCCGGAGATCTCCGCGATGGAGCTCGAGCAGAACCTCGACCCTGAGCGCGGCGCCCTCGTCGCCGGTGGCGAGGAGCACGAGGAGAAGGGGAAGCAGCTGTGAGGGTCCAAGGCAAGATGTTCCTCGGCCTGGCGGTCTTCATCCTCGCCTCGGCCATCGTCTACGGCTACTGGTCCAAGGAGCCCGCCGGCACCACGGCGCTGTTCCTTGCCTTCGGCCTCAGCGTGATGATCGGGTTCTACCTGGCCTTCACCGCCCGCCGGGCGGACACCGGAGCCCAGGACAACGAGAACGCGGACGTCGCGGACGACGCCGGCGAGGTGGGCTTCTTCAGCCCGCACAGCTGGCAGCCGCTCTCGCTCGCCATCGGCGGCGCGCTGGCGTTCCTCGGTGTGATCTTCGGCTGGTGGCTGCTGTACTTCTCCGCCCCGATGCTCCTCATCGGCCTGTACGGCTGGGTGTTCGAGTACTACCGCGGTGAGAACCAGACACAGTAGGACCGGCGGGCGACCGCCGCGACACATCACGGGCTGGGCCCGGACACCGCACGGTGTCCGGGCCCAGCCCGTTCGCATGCGCTCAACGCGCCGATCCGGGCGAATCTTCATACCTTGTGACCATGAGTCACTTCTCGACACGCCGGACGGCGATGCGATACGCGCTTCTCGTAGCCCCTCTCGCGGTGGGGCTGACCTCATGCGGCGGTGACGGCGGGGATCCGCTGGCCGCCTCTCCCTACGACGCGGCGGGCGAGGTCTCCTACAGTCTCGCCGACGGCGGCAAGGTGGACCCGAACAAGCCCCTGGAGATCACCGCCAAGGACGACGGCCGGATCACCGACGTCACGGCCACGGACGCCGCAGGACGCTACGTCAGGGGCGAACTCTCCCCGGACGGCATACGTTGGCACAGCACCGCCCCGCTGGCCGCAGGAGCCCACTACACGGTCCGGGTGAGCACCGAGGACAGCGCCGGGCGTCCCGGCCGGGAGACCGTCGGATTCGACACGAAGGCCTCCGACAGCCTGCTCCGGGTCACCTTCGGCCCTGACACCGGCACCTACGGCGTCGGACAGCCCGTCACCGCCATGCTGACCGTGCCCGTCAAGGACCCCGCGGCACGCGCCAAGGTCGAGCAGAACCTGCAGGTCACCGCCAGTCCGGAGGCCGCCGTCGGCTCCTGGTACTGGGTGGACGACCGCACGCTGCACTACCGGCCTGAGACCTTCTGGCCCGCCCACGCGAAGATCGAGGTCCGCAGCACCCTGGACGGCGTCCGCGTCACGGACAGCCTCCACGGCGGAGCCTCCAAGCCGCTGACGCTCACGACCGGTGACCGGGTCGAGGCGATAACGGACGCGGGCTCCCACGAGATGACGTTCAAGCGCAACGGCAGCGTCGTCCGCACGATACCCGTGACCACCGGCAAGCCCGGGTTCTCCACCCGCAACGGCGTCAAGGTCGTCCTGGGCAAGGAGAGCTTCGTCCGGATGCAGAGCGAGAGCATCGGCATAGCCGCCGGCAGCTCGGAGGGGTACGACCTTCCCGTCTACTGGGCCACCCGGGTGACCTGGAGCGGCGAGTACGTGCACGCGGCGCCCTGGTCGGAGGGCTCGCAGGGGGTCGACAACGTCAGCCACGGCTGCACCGGGATGAGCACCGAGAACGCGCACTGGTTCTTCGACCAGGTGCGCATGGGCGACGTCGTCCAGGTCGTCAACAGCGCGGGCTCGACGATGACTCCGTTCGACAACGGCTTCGGCGACTGGAACCTGAACTGGTCCGAGTGGAAGAAGGGCAGCGCGCTGGGCAGCCCGGGCAAGGCGGCGGCGGTGCAGAACACCGCCGCCCCCGCCCGGCTCCGTCCCGAGGTCTGACCGGTCCGGCTACGCCGGTGCGGTCACCGCGAGGCGCTTGCGCAGCAGCCCGGCCAGGGCCTGCGCGAGCGCCACCGGGTCGACGGGGTGCGTAACCGCCGCCTCGGCCCGGCTCCAGGTGGCCAGCCACGCGTCCTGCGGCCGGCCGATCAGCACCAGCACCGGCGGCGCCTGGAAGATCTCGTCCTTCACCTGCCGGCACACGCCCATGCCCCCCGCGGGAGCCGCCTCACCGTCGAAGACGCAGGCGTCGATGCCGCCCCGTTCCAACTCCGTGAGGACGGCCGGCAGTGTCGCGCACTCCAGGAATTCGACCGGCGGCAGGTCGGGCGCCGGCCTGCGCCCGACGGCGAGCCGGACCTGCTCCCGGGTGTTCGCGTCGTCGCTGTAGACCAGCACCGTGGCAGTCGCCCGCATCGTGCCTCCTGATCGTCGAGGAATCGTCGTCGAGTCCGTCGTCAAGCGGCTCGGATGCTACTCCCGTGAACAGCTCCGCGAGGAGCCTTCGGCCCAGGACAAGATCCGTCCGATGCTCCGTCATCCCTCCTTCGAGGGACGGCTTCGGTAGGCCACGCGGGTCTCCTGCGGGGCCGGACACACCGAATGGCACCCCCCGGAGTGAGCGCGAGATAAGGGACCGACATAATGTCGGACGTGGCGACAGCAACAGCAGTAGATACCGGGCACGCGCACCCGTCGGTCAACCGGCCGAACCTCACCAGCGTCGGAACCATCATCTGGCTGAGTTCCGAGCTGATGTTCTTCGCGGCCCTCTTCGCGATGTACTTCACCCTTCGCTCGGTGACGGGTGCCGAGTTCTGGAAGGAACACGCGTCGGCGTTGAACGTTCCGTTCTCGGCGACGAACACGACGATCCTCGTGCTCTCCTCCCTCACCTGCCAGCTCGGCGTGTTCGCCGCCGAGCGCGGCGACGTGAAGAAGCTCCGCGCGTGGTTCATGCTCACGTTCGTGATGGGCGCGATCTTCATCGGTGGCCAGATCTTCGAGTACACCGAACTGGTCAAGAACGACGGCCTCTCGCTGTCGTCCGACCCGTACGGATCGGTGTTCTACCTCACGACCGGCTTCCACGGGATGCACGTGACAGGTGGTCTGATCGCGTTCCTGCTGGTTCTCGGCAGAACGTACGCGGCCAAGAGGTTCACTCACGAGCAGGCCACGGCGGCCATCGTCGTGTCCTACTACTGGCACTTCGTCGATGTCGTCTGGATCGGCCTCTTTGCCACGATCTACCTGATCAAGTAACCGGCGGGCCGGCCACGGGCCGGAACGACGTGCAGACAGACACAGACAGAAGCATCGACACAGATCCTGACCGGGGTAATCCGTGAAAAAGCTCTCCGCACGACGGCGCCATCCGCTGGCGGCGCTTGTCGTCCTACTTCTCGCGCTCGCGGCCACCGGGGGGCTGTACGCCGCGTTCGCGCCGGCGCAGAAGGCGCAGGCTGACGACACAGCCCAGTCCCTCGCGATCGAAGAGGGCAAGAAGCTGTACGCCGTCGGCTGCTCCAGCTGCCACGGCACGTCCGGCCAGGGAAGTAAGAACGACGGCCCGAGCCTGGTGGGCGTCGGCGCCGCAGCCGTCGACTTCCAGGTGGGCACCGGCCGCATGCCGGCCCAGCAGCCGGGATCGCAGATCCCGAAGAAGAAGAACATCTACACGCAGGCCCAGATCGACCAGCTCGCCGCGTACATCGCCTCGCTGGGCCCGGGTCCCTCGGTACCCACCAAGGAGCAGTACAGCCCGGACGGCGCGGACGCCGCCAGGGGCGGGGAGCTGTTCCGCACGAACTGCGCGCAGTGCCACAACTTCACAGGCAAGGGCGGTGCGTTGACCAACGGCAAGTACGCGCCCAGCCTGGAGGACGTGGACCCCAAGCACATCTACGAGGCCATGCAGAGCGGCCCGCAGAGCATGCCGTCCTTCCCCGACACCACGATGCCGGAGGACGCGAAGGCGGACATCATCGCGTACCTCGACGCCGTGAACGGCGAAAAGACCCCCAGCCCCGGTGGCCTTGAGCTCGGAGGCATCGGACCGGTTTCGGAGGGTCTGTTCGCCTGGGTCTTCGGCCTCGGAGCCATGATCGCTGTCGCCATCTGGGTTGCGGCCCGGACCACGAAGGCCAAGAAGTCATGAGTCAGGACATGTCAGAGTCAGAAGAGAACCTGCCGAGTGAGCCGTCACACGCTCACGGGGGCGACGTGCCGGCCGTCCGCGGAGAGAACGCGTTCGCCGACCCCGGCCTTCCGCCCCACGAGCACCGCCGTCAGGACATCGACGAGCGTGCCGCGAAGAGCTCGGAACGCACCATCGCGTTCCTCTTCCTCCTGTCGATGCTGTCCACGATCGGCTTCATCGCCTGTTTCGTGGTCTTCCCCGTCGACAAGATCATCTACGTCTTCCCGTTCGGCCACGTCAGTGCGCTGAACTTCTCGCTCGGCCTGACGCTGGGTCTTGCCCTCTTCTGTATCGGCGCCGGCGCGGTCCACTGGGCCCGCACGCTGATGTCCGACGAGGAGCACGCCGCCGAGCGTCACCCGATTTCGGCCGAGCCCGAGGTCAAGGCCCAGGTGCTGGCCGACTTCGCGCAGGGCGCGAAGGAGAGCGGCTTCGGCCGCCGGAAGCTGATCCGCAACACGATGTTCGGCGCGCTGGCCCTGGTGCCGCTCTCCGGTGTCGTGCTCCTGCGTGACCTGGGACCGCTGCCGGGCGACAAGCTCCGGCACACCCTGTGGTCCAAGGGCAAGGTACTGATCAACCAGAACACCAACAAGCCGCTCCGGCCCGAGGACGTTCCCGTCGGATCGCTCACCTTCGCCATGCCCGAGGGCCTGGAGGAGAACCAGGAGCGGTTCCAGAAGGAGATCGCCAAGGCCGCCCTGATGATCATCCGGCTCGAGCCGAACGACATCAAGGACAAGCGGGAGCGTGACTGGGCCCACGAGGGCATCGTCGCGTTCTCCAAGATCTGCACGCACGTCGGCTGCCCGATCAGCCTCTACGAGCAGCAGACGCACCACGTCCTCTGCCCGTGCCACCAGTCGACGTTCGACCTGTCCGACGGCGCCCGGGTCATCTTCGGCCCTGCCGGTCACGCCCTTCCGCAGCTGCGGATCAGCGTGAACGAGGAGGGCAACCTCATCGCCCTCGGCGACTTCACGGAGCCCGTCGGCCCGAGCTTCTGGGAGCGCGGATGAGTACCACTGCTGAAAACTCGCAGCGCCGGGGCAAAGCCCCCGCCGGCGAGCGGGTCGCCGACTGGGCGGATGGCCGTCTCGGCATCTACGGCCTGGCCAAGGCCAACATGCGCAAGATCTTCCCGGACCACTGGTCCTTCATGCTCGGTGAGATCTGCCTCTACAGCTTCATCATCCTCATCCTCACGGGTGTGTATCTGACGCTGTTCTTCCACCCCAGCATGGCCGAGGTCGTCTACGACGGCCCCTACGCCCCGCTGCAGGGCCAGCGCATGTCCGACGCGTTCGCGTCGACGATGCACATCAGCTTCGAGGTGCGCGGCGGTCTGCTGGTCCGCCAGATCCACCACTGGGCCGCACTGATCTTCGTGGCCGCGATGCTCGTGCACATGATGCGCGTGTTCTTCACGGGTGCGTTCCGCAAGCCCCGCGAGGTCAACTGGCTCTTCGGCTTCCTGCTGCTGGTCCTCGGCATGTTCACCGGGTTCACCGGTTACTCGCTGCCGGACGACCTGCTGTCGGGCACCGGTGTCCGGTTCATGGACGGCGCGGTGCTGTCCATGCCGGTCGTGGGCACGTACCTGTCGTTCTTCATGTTCGGCGGGGAGTTCCCCGGCACCGACTTCGTACCGCGCTTCTACTCGGTGCACATCCTGCTGCTGCCGGGCATCATGGCCGGTCTGCTGGTGGCCCACCTGATCCTGGTCTTCTACCACAAGCACACCCAGTTCCCGGGTGCCGGCAAGACGGAGAAGAACGTCGTCGGCATGCCGCTGCTGCCGGTGTACATGGCGAAGGCGGGCGGCTTCTTCTTCCTGGTCTTCGGTGTCATCGCGGCGGTCGCCTCGATCGCGTCGATCAACCCGATCTGGGCGATGGGCCCCTACCGGCCGGACCAGGTGTCCACCGGCGCCCAGCCCGACTGGTACATGGGCTTCTCCGAGGGCCTGATCCGTGTCATGCCGGGCTGGGAGATCAACGCATGGGGCCACACCCTGGCCCTGGGTGTGTTCATCCCGCTGATGATCTTCCCGCTGGTACTCGTCGCGATCGCGATCTACCCGTTCGTCGAGTCCTGGGTCACCGGGGACAAGCGGGAGCACCACCTGCTGGACCGGCCGCGCAACCACCCGGTCCGCACCGGCTTCGGCGCGGCCTGGCTGAGCTGGTACGGCATCCTGCTCGTCGGTGGCGGCAACGACCTCTGGGCGACGCACTTCCACCTGTCGCTCAACCAGATCACCTGGGTCGTGCGCATCGGGTTCTTCGTGCTCCCGGTGCTCGTGTTCATCGCGACGAAGCGGATCTGCCTCGGCCTCCAGCGCCGCGACCGCGACAAGGTCCTGCACGGTCGCGAGACCGGCCTGATCAAGCGGCTGCCGCACGGTGAGTTCATCGAGGTGCACGAGCAGCTCTCCCAGGAGGCGCTGCACACGCTCACCGCGCACGACCAGCCGAAGCCGCTCGAAGCCGGCCCCGAGGTCGACGAGAACGGCGTGGAACGCAAGATCGGCCCGATCACGAAGCTGCGCACCAAGCTGTCGCACGGCTTCTACGGCGAGGCCAGCCAGATCCCCAAGCCGACCCCCGAGGAGCACGCGGAGATCACCAGTGGCCACGGCCACCGCTGATCGTCCGCTGATCCCTCGCGCCGGCTGACGGCAACCTCGAAGGGCCCCGTCCATGACATGGACGGGGCCCTTCGCCGTGCCCCGCCCCCGATAGGCTTGGGCACGCAGTATCGACCCGACCACCAGGAGTGTGGACCATGAGCGTTGTGACCCCGGCAGGCGGCGACAGCTCGGCGAACCACTCATGGCCGGGCGTACTGAACCAGCTGCTGCGCGGCCATGACCTGACGGCCGACGACACCGCCTGGGCGATGGACCAGATCATGACCGGCGAGGCGACCGACGTGCAGATCGCCGGCTTCGCCATCGCGCTGCGCTCCAAGGGCGAGACCGTCGACGAGATGTCGGGCCTGGTCCGGGCGATGTACGCGCACGCCAACATCATCGAGGTGCCGGGCCGGACGGTGGACATCGTCGGCACCGGCGGTGACCTCGCCAGGACGGTGAACATCTCCACCATGTCGGCGATCGTCGTGGCGGGCACCGGCGCCAAGGTCGTCAAGCACGGCAACCGCGCCGCGTCGTCCCAGAGCGGCTCGTCCGACGTGCTGGAGCGGCTCGGGGTCAATCTGGAGCTCACCCCGCAGCGGGTCGTGGAGGTCGCCGAGGAAGCGGGCATCACGTTCTGTTTCGCGGTGAAGTTCCACCCCGCGCTGCGGTACGCGGCCAAGGCCCGCAGGGAGCTCGGCGCCCAGACCACGTTCAACTTCCTCGGCCCGCTCACCAACCCGGCCCGGGTCCGCGCCCAGGCCACCGGGGTCGCCGACGCCCGGATGGCGCCGATCATGGCGGGTGTGCTGGCCGAGCGCGGCTCCTCCGCGCTGGTCTTCCGCGGCGACGACGGGCTGGACGAGCTGACCACCACCGCGACCTCCCAGGTGTGGGTGGTCCGGGACGGCAAGGTCGACCAGGTCGCGTTCGACCCCCGTGACGTCGGGATCCCGCTGGTCCCCGTCGAGGCCCTGCGCGGCGCGGACGCCGCCTACAACGCCGAGGTCGCCCGCCGGCTGCTGGCGGGCGAGCGCGGTCCGGTCCGCGACGCGGTCCTGCTCAACTCGGCCGCCGCCCTGGTCGCCCTCGACCCCGGATCCGCCACCCTGGAGGTCCAGATCGCCGACGGCATCAACCGCGCCGCCGAGGCCATCGACTCGGGCGCGGCCAGGATCGCGCTGGACCGCTGGGTCGCGGCGAGCAACGCGTAACGCCCTTCCGGCGGATGAGGAACGGCTCTTTCCCGGCCTTCGGCCGGAGGGAGCCCTGACGAGGCTTCCCCCGCCTTCGGGCGGGGAGACCCCCTGCGGCGGACGGCGTCTGGGCTGCCCATTGCCCAGCCGGACAGGCCCCAGCACCCCGTCCGGCGGATCCCTGTCCGCTCCCCGGTCCGGGGGCTCTCCGCGCTCCCGGACCGGGACGAGGCCTGCCCGTCCTGACGGCGGGCTTCCCTCGAGCCCGTCCGGAGGACCGTCCGTATCGCGGAATGCCGCTTGCCGTCGGCAGGACAGCTGGCATACTTCTCGTCAGGTCACGAGTGACAGCGATTTGGCCCTGGCTTGCTGTCCGGCAACCCTCCGTCCGTGGCGGGGTGCCCCAGGTGATGACCGGGCCGTAGGCGAGGTGTCTACGGCAAGCGCGGGCCCCTTCGCGACTGCTTCCGGGGTCCAGGTCCCTGAGGAGCTCCGTCATGTCCGTGCACCCCGTTTCCACCTGCACCCCCGGTTCCGTGGCCACCGCTCCCCTCGAAGTGCTCGGCCGTGACGTCCGGGTCCCGCTGGTGACCGGCGGCGAGGTCACCTACGCGGCCCTGGACTACGCGGCCAGCGCGCCCGCGCTGCAGCGGGTCTGGGACGACGTGGCCGCGTACGCGCCCTACTACGGCAGCGTGCACCGCGGGGCCGGTTACCTGTCGCAGCTCTCCACCGACCTGTTCGAGCAGAGCCGGGCGACGGTGGCCGACTTCCTGGGCTGCCGGGAGGGCGACCAGGTGGTCTTCACCCGCTCGACCACCGACTCGCTGAACCTGCTGGCCTCGGTGCTCCCGGCCGGCACCCAGGTCTTCGTCTTCGAGACCGAGCACCACGCGTCGCTGCTGCCGTGGCGGGACGCGCGCGTCACGTACCTGACCGCGCCCCGCACCCCCGAGCAGGCCGTCGCCTCGCTGGAGGCGGCGCTCGCGCAGCGCGACCCCTACGGCCCCGCGCTCGTGTGCGTGACCGGCGCCTCGAACGTCACCGGTGAGCTGTGGCCGGTCCGTGAGCTGGCCGACGCGGCGCACGCGCACGGCGCCCGCATCGTGCTGGACGCCGCGCAGCTCGCCCCGCACCACCCGGTGGACATCGCGGAGCTGGACGTGGACTGGGTGGCGTTCTCCGGGCACAAGCTCTACGCCCCGTTCGGCTCCGGCGTGCTGGCCGGCCGGGCGGACTGGCTGCAGGAGGCCGAGCCGTACCTGGCGGGCGGCGGCGCGAGCCGCAAGGTCGCGCGGCGTGCCGACGGCGGGGTGGACGTCGAGTGGCACACCACCGCGGCCCGGCACGAGGCCGGATCGCCGAACGTCATCGGCGTGTACTCGATCGCCTCGGCCTGCCGGGCGCTGACCGAGGCGGGCTTCGACTCGCTCGTGGAGCGGGAGCAGGGCCTGGTCACCCGGGTCCGCGCCGGACTGGCCGGAGTACCGGAGGTCCGGGTGCTGTCGCTGTTCGGCGACGACGCGCCCCGGGTCGGTGTCATCTCGTTCGTCGTGGACGGCTGGAACAGCTCGCACTTCGCCGCCGCGCTGTCCGCCGAGTACGGCATCGGGGTGCGCGACGGCCTCTTCTGCGCCCACCCGCTGGTCCGCACCCTGCTGGGCAGCGAGCCGACCGAGCCGGGCGAGTGCGGATCCCCGGAGACCGAGCCGGGGGAGAAGTCGCTCAACGCGATCCGTGTGAGCTTCGGGGCGGGCACGCCGGACGAGCACGTGGACCGCTTCCTGGGCGCCGTCACGGAACTCGTCAGGGACGGCGCCAAGTGGAACTACCGCACCGAGGACGGCCGCTGCGTGCCCGCCCGCGACTGAGCGGCCGGATACGCCGGGCGGCGGCCGGCCGCGTCAGCCTTCGAGGCCGATCGCGAAGGCAGCCTCCAGGTCGTGCTGGGAGTACGTGCGGAACGCGACATGCGTGTCGGTGGCCTCGACGCCGGGGATCTTGCTGATCCGGCCCGGGATGATGTCCGCGAGGTCGTCGTGCCGGGAGACCCGGACCATGGCGACCAGGTCGTACGTCCCGGTGACCGAATAGACCTCGCTGACGCTGTCCAGGGCGGCGATCGCCTCGGCGATCTCGGGGATCCGGTCGACGCTGGTCTTGATGAGCACGATCGCGGTGATCACGGCTGTAGGTCTCCTTGGGTCGCCCTGGCTGCGGTCTCCAGCTTAGGGCTTCGGCGGAAGCACACCACGGCGGCCAGGAAGCCGAAGACAAAGCCCACCACGTGGGCCAGATAGGCGACCCCGGGACCCGACTGGCTGGTCTGGGCGGCCAGCCACTGCAGCGCGAACCAGAAGCCGAGAACCATCCAGGCCGGGAAGCGCAGCGGGACGAAGAAGAGGAACGGGAACAGGCTCGTCACCCGCGCCTTGGGATAGAGGTAGAGATACGCCCCGAGCGCCCCGGAGATGGCGCCGGAGGCGCCGACCAGGGTCTGCGTCGAGTCGGCGCCGGCGAGCGCGAAGCCGTACGTGGCGAGGTATCCGGCGGCCAGAAAGAACAGCAGATAGCGGAAGCGGCCCATGCGGCTCTCGACGTTGTCGCCGAAGACGTACAAAAACAGCATGTTGCCGATCAGATGCAGCCAACTTCCATGGACGAACATCGCGGTGAGCACCGACGGAAATGTCATTTTGGTGAACGTGTGCGGGGCCGGGCAGCCGGCGGGCAGCCCCAGCCGGTCCAGCGGCAGCTGCCCGTGGAACAGCTCGGCGGGGATGACTCCCCAGCGGTCGAAATACACCGCCTGGGCGCACTGGAGCTGGTCACCCGTGCCGTAGGAGGGGTTGAACCCCGAGATCGGACCCAGCAGGAACACGACCACGCACAGGGCGATCAAGGCGTACGTCACCACGGGAGTGCGGCGGACCGGGTTCTTGTCGTAGACCGGGATGACCATGTATCGATCATGACGGAACAGGCGTATCGGTCAGGGGGCGCCTCGCCGCAGCGCCGCCCGCCGTGGAGGCCGTAGGGTAACCGGAACGCGCGCGTACGCCACGTGCCGACCCGAAAGTCCCGAAAGAGGTGTCCGCCCGATGCCGGTTCCCCTGCCGACCGCGACGACCCGGTGGCGCTGCACGCTGTGCGGCAATCTGACCCGGTTCGATGTCACGCGATCGACGAAGGTCGTGGAGTACGTCCACCTGGACCTCGCCGGTGAGGCGAAGGTCGAGGAGACCGAGGTGCTCAGCGAGACCGTGGAGTCGGTGCGCTGCCGCTGGTGCAACGCGGCCGACCAGGTCGAGTTGGTCGACCGGCCCAGTGCGGGAGCCGAGGGCGGCGCCGACGCCGGTGTCGAAGCGGAAGCGGATTCGACGCAGGGTTGACCCTGTGCGGCGACAATGGACTTGTACGGCGGCGGCCGGAGGGATCGAAGGGGGCCGGGGAGGCGCCGACAGCACTGGACGGGAGTGACTGGTGGATGGGACCGGCGGGCACCCGCAGGCCGAGAGCAGCGGCGCCGACGAGGCGGCCGAGCCGGCCCTGGACCGACCGCTGCCCGAAGGCGTGCGGCACCGGGTCGTGACGATAGCCGCTGATGCCTTCGGCGGCCTCACCCTCGCCGAACTGCCGTCCCCGCTGCGGCCCTATGCCCGGTTCACCCCGTCGCGGCGCGCCAAGTTCGCGGCGACCGCGCTGGCCACCGCCCTGGAGACCGATCCCGCCTTCCGGCAGAAGATCGCCGCCCGGCTGCGTGAGTCCCAGCCGGAGCTGGCCGAGGCGCTGGAGGCGGGCACCCCGCCGCCCGCCGCGGACCCGCTCGACGTGGCCGCCGCCGCCTATCTGCTGCGCCCGGCCGGCTGGGCCAAGATCGTCGCGACCGCCGGCGAGGAGGCGCAGCGCGCGCTGGCCGAACGGGCCGACGGTGAGACCACCCGCGAACTGCAGCAGCTCAGGGACGAGCTGGCCGATTTCCAGCTGCAGGCCCGTGACGAGGCCGCCCGCGGCCGCGGCGAGCTGGAGGCTGCCCGCAAGGAGATCGACACGACGCAGCGCAGGCTGCGCAGCGCGGTCAGCGACATGAAGCGTGCCGAGGCGGCGCTGCGCAAGGTGGAGACCGAGCTGGAGGAGGTCCGGGCCGCGGCCGCCGCGGACAAGGCCGCCGCCGAGAACGAGGCACGCCGGCTCAGGACCCGCGTCACCGAGGCCGAGGCCGCCCTGGAGGCGGGCCGCAGGTCCGTGCGCGAGGGCCGCAGCGCCGAGGGCGTACGGCTGCGGCTGTTGCTGGACACCGTGCTGGACGCGGCCACCGGGCTGCGCCGCGAGCTGGCGCTGCCACCGCGCGACACCATGGGCGTCCGGCCGGCCGACACCGTCGAAGCGGTCGCGCCCGGCACGATCAGCCCCAAGGACATCGCGCAGCGCGCCCTGTCCGAGAACGACCCGGCCCTGCTCGACCAGTTGCTGGCCCTCCCGCAGGCGCACCTGGTGATCGACGGCTACAACGTCACCAAGACGGGTTATCCGTCCCTGCCGTTGGAGAAGCAGCGGCTGCGGCTGCTCGGCGGCCTCGCGGTGCTGGCGGCGCAGAGCGGCGCCGAGGTCACCTGTGTCTTCGACGGGGCCGATCTGGACGCCCCGGTGCTGCTGGCGCCGCCGCGCGGGGTGCGGGTGATGTTCAGCAAGGCGGGCGAGACCGCCGACGAGTTGATCCGCCGCCTGGTCCGGGCGGAACCGCCGGGGCGGGTCGTCGTGGTGGTCTCCGCGGACCGTGAGGTCGCCGACGGCGTCGCCAAGGCCGGTGCGCGGCCCGTCGCATCGACGCTGCTCCTCAAGCGGCTCGCGCGCGGCTGAACTCCGGTCCGCTCCCGTACCGGTGTGCCTCGCACTCCGGTGTCCCTTATGCGCATCTGCGATCAACTCAGCGTCAGATGACCACTACTGCACGTTCGATCTTCGTAAAGAAAACGTGTCGCGATCGAAGTTTTACCTACAAGGATTTGAACCGATCACAGGAAGGTCACTATGGTCGGGGCTCGAACCTCCGCGCCGTCGATCAAGCCGCACCACGAAAACCGTGGGTCCAGCGGCCGAACGACCGGGCGCAGGGGGGACCGCCGACCAACCGGGTAGGCGGCTGAAGGAAGAAGGAGCTCGCCTTCGTGGCGTCCCACCGTCGTCCCAAGCCGACAAGCCGCATGCGGGTGACCGTACTCACCGCTACCGCTGCCGCAGCCGTCGCCCTCACTTCCCAGGCCGCGAACGCCGCCCCCGCCAAGCCCGACATCAAGGACGTCAAGTCCCAGGTCGACAAGTTGTACGACGAGGCGGAGCAGGCCACCGAGAAGTACAACGGGGCCAAGGAGCAGCAGGGCAAGCTGCAGAAGGAGGTCGGCGACCTCCAGGACCAGGTGGCGCGCGAACAGGGCACGCTCAACACCCTGCGCGACGGCCTCGGCGCGATGGCCAGTGCCCAGTACCGCACCGGCGGCATCGACCCGACGCTCCAGCTCTTCCTGTCGGCGGACCCGGACACCTACCTGTCCCAGGCATCCATGATGGACCAGGTGAGCGCCCAGCAGGCCGAATCGCTCAAGCAGATCCAGGAAGTCAAGCGCACCCTGGACCAGCAGCGCGCCGAGGCCACCACCAAGATGGCCTCGCTGGAGAGCGCGCGCACCGAACTCGGCAAGCAGAAGAACGCGGCCCAGAGCAAGCTCGCCGCGGCCCAGAAGGTGCTCAACTCGCTGACCGCGCAGCAGCGGGCGGCCATCGCGGACCAGGACGCCCGCGCGAGCCGTAGCAACGAGCGGCCCAACCTGGGCGACGTTCCCGCGCCCTCGCAGCGTGCCGCCGCCGCGCTCGCCGCCGCGAAGACCAGGATCGGCATGCCGTACGAGTGGGCGAAGACGGGTCCCAACACCTTCGACTGCTCCGGCCTCACCATGTGGTCCTACGCGCAGGCGGGTGTCAACATCCCCCGGATGTCCCAGGACCAGGCCAACTACGGCACCCACCTGACGATGAGCCAGCTGGCCCCCGGCGACCTGGTCATCTTCTTCGGCGACCGCCACCACGTCGGCTTCTACGCCGGCAACGGCATGGTGCTGCACGCTCCCAAGCCGGGTGCGTACGTGCGCTACGAGGCGATCGGCAACATGCCGTTCCAGTTCGGCGTACGGATCTGATCCGGTTCGTTCTCCCGGCACTCTCCCGCCCGGCCGGAATCACGTCTCCTCCGGCCGGCGGTGTGGTTCATTCGAGTGATATCGGAGGGTGACCGCTGACGGCCGAGCGGCAGTGACCTGGGCATCGAGAAGGCCGCCCGCCCGTCACGGCCGCGCGGTCTTTGAACTCAGCGTGATGGTCTGACTACTGTCTCAGCCGTGGCAACACATCGGCGGTCCCCGCAACCCGGCTTCACCCGCACCTCCCGCGTCACCGTGCTCTCCGCGGCGGCCGCCGCGGCGGCGCTCTCCGGAGGCGCGGCGGCCCAGGTCGCGGCCGCCGACCCGGCGGGTCCCGCGACCGACACGTCGTCCCGGGTGGGACAGCTCTACCAGCAGGCCGAACAGGCCACCGAGCAGTACAACGCGGCGCAGGAGCGCGCCACCCGGCTGCGGCACGAGGTGGCCTCCCTCCAGGACCAGGCCGCCCGGGGCCAGGAGCGGGTCAACCGGATGCGGGACGACCTCGGCGCGATCGCCGGGGCCCAGTACCGCAGCGGCGGCATCGACCCGACGATGGCCCTCATGCTCTCCTCCGATCCCGACAGCTATCTCGACCGGGCCGAGGCGCTGGAGCGGATCAGCAACCACCAGGCCGCCGATCTGGCGCAACTGCAGGAAGCACAGCGCTCGCTGGAGCAGAAGCGTTCGATGGCGGCGGCCAAGCTGGCCGACCTGGAACGCGCCAGGTCCACGATGAAGGACCGCAAGCGCAGCGTGCAGGGCAAACTCGGCGCGGCGCAGCGGCTCCTCAACCAGATGCCGGCCGCGCAGCGCGCCGGATTCGTCCGCGGCCTGGACGACCGGACGTCGCGCTCGAGCCGTTCCGTACCCGACATGCCGGATCTGCCGGCCTCCTCGTCCCGCGCCGCGATGGCCGTGGCCGCCGCGCGGGCGGCGATCGGCTCGCCCTATGTGTGGGGCAGCACGGGCCCGTCGTCCTTCGACTGTTCCGGCCTCATGCAGTACTCCTACCGGAAGGCCGGGGTGTCGCTGCCGCGGACCTCGCAGGAGCAGAAGCACGCCGGCCACCAGGTCCCGCTCGACCAGGCCCGCCCCGGCGACCTGGTGATCTACCGGGACAACGCGAGCCATGTGGGGATGTACGTCGGCGGCGGCCGGGTGGTGCACGCCCCGTACCCGGGCGCGCGGGTGCGCTACGACCCGGTCAACATGATGCCGATCTCCGCGGTCACCCGGCCCTGACCTGCCCGTCGGCCACCCGGCCCTGACCCGGGCCACGGGGCGGCGCCCGTACGATCGGGCGTATGGCGGCAGCGCGCACGCGACCCGGGACCGCCGCGCTGTGGTGCGCGGTGGTTCTCGTCGTGCTGACCCTGCCGGCGCTGCTCACCGGGTGCGGCGGTGGCGGGAGCGGTGCTGCCGTCGTCCCCGCGGGCCCGGGCGTTCCCGCCGTCCAGTCGGTGCTCGACCGGCATGCGGCGGCGCTGCTGCACCACGACGAGACGGCGTTCCTCGCGGACGTCGACCCGGGATTCCGGGACCGGCAGCGGCAGGTGTTCCGGAACCTGGCGCAGGTGCCGCTCGACTCGTGGTCGTACCGGGTGACGGGTGTCGGTGCCGACGCCGGCGGTGGTGGCAGTGACCGGGCTCTGGCGCGGGTCCAGGTCGGCTACCGGCTGACCGGGTACGACACCTCGGCGGTCACCTCGGACGCCGATCTGACGTTCGTCCGGCGCGGCGGCCGCTGGTACGTCGCCGGGGACCGGCACGACGCCCAGCAGTTGTGGGACCAGGGCCCGGTGCGGGTGGTGCGCGGAGCGCACAGCCTCGTGCTCGGGACGGACGGGCCCGCGGCGCTGCGGACCTACGCCGACGCCGCCGACCGTGCGGTGCCCGCGGTGGGGCGGGCCTGGGGGAACGGCTGGAGCGGGCGCGTCGTCGTCGAAGCGCCGTCCTCGCTGGCGCGGATGGCCGCGCTGCTGCACGGGGCCCCCGACACCTACCGTGGCATCGCCGCCGTCACCACCGGCGAACTCGGCGGATCCTCCGGGGCGCCGGCCGACCGCGTGATCATCAACCCCGAGGCGTTCGGGGAGCTTTCCGCGTTCGGCCGCCAGGTCGTGCTCACCCACGAGACGGCCCATGTCGCGACCCGTGCCGCCACCACCGCGACCACCCCGCTGTGGCTCACCGAGGGTTTCGCCGACTGGGTCGGCTACCGCGGCAGCGGCCGCACCGCCCGCCAGGACGCGCCCGAACTGAGCCGAGACGTGGCCGCGGGCAGAGTCCCGCGGAACCTGCCGTCCGACGCCGGCTTCGGGACGACGGCCGGCAGTCTGGCGCAGGCGTACGAGGGAGCGTGGCTCGCCTGCCGGCTGATCGCCGCCGACTGGGGCGACGCGAAACTCACCGAGCTGTACCGGGCCGCCGGCACCGGCGGCCCCCTCGACACGCACCTACGGGCCGTCCTCGGGACCGGCCTCGACGACTTCACCGCGCGCTGGCGCGCCTATGTGCAGCGGGAGTTGGCATGACGACCGGTGGGAGCAGTGACGGTGACGGGGTGCCGGAGGCGGACTTCACCCCTGAGGAGATCGCGCGGGGACGGGCGCTGCGGCGCGGGCAGTGGCCGCCCGCCCTCGCCGGCCGGCTGGCCTCCCTCCTGCTCCTTCTCGTCCTCGGGCTGACCCCGGCCGGCGCCGGCCTCGTCGGTCTCTTCGGCGACTCCTGGGCCGCGCGGATCGTCGGCGGCGGGCTCGCCCTGGTGCTGCTGCGACAGCTCGTCGCGCTGCCCTTCGCCGCCCGGGTGCGGATCGTACGAGCCCGGTTCGGGCTGGTCACCCAGGGGTGGGGCGGCTGGGCGGTGGATGTGCTGCGCGGGCTGCTCGTCTCCGTACCGCTCGCGCTGGGTGCGCTCTTCGCCGGCTACGCGCTCGCCGGGACCACCTCCCGGTGGTGGATCTGGACGGCGCTCGGTGCGGCCGCCGTCACCGTCGCTCTCTCGTGGCTGGCCCCCGTCGTCTTCGAACCGCTCTTCAACCGCTTCGCCCCGATGGAACCGGGTCCGCTGCGCGACGCGCTCCTCGCCCTCGCGGCGCGCGACGGGATCGCCGTACGCGATGTCCTCGTCGCCGACGCCTCCCGGCGCACCACCGCGCTCAACGCGTACGTCTCCGGCTTCGGCCGGACGCGGCGGATCGTCGCCTACGACACGCTCCTGACGACCGCCGAGCCGCGCGAGGTCGAGCTGGTCGTGGCGCACGAGCTGGGCCATGTGAAGCACCGGGATGTGGCGTGGGGGACGGTGCTCGGCGCGCTGGGGGCGGCGGCCGGGGTGTGCGTGCTGGCGGCGGTGGTGAGCCGGCAGCCGCTCCTCGACGCCGCGGGCGTGTCCCGCTTCTCCGACCCGCGCTCGATGATGCTGCTCGCGGCGGTGGCCGCGGTGGGGTCGACGCTGGCGGGGCCGTTCGGATGTGCGCTGAGCCGCCGGGTGGAACGCCGGGCCGACGCGCACGCGCTGCGGCTGACGGGGGATCCGGCGGGGTTCATCGCGATGCAGCGCCGGCTGGCGGTGGCGAACATCGCGGATCCGGAGCCGCCGCCGGTGCTGCATGCGCTGTTCGGTACGCATCCGACGTCGGCCGAACGGATCGCCGCGGCGCGGTAGTGCCACGCGCCCCCGGCGGTGGGGACGTCAGCGGGAGGTGAGCGCGGGGGTGCGGATTCCTGCGGTGCGCTGACGGGGGAGCGGATCCCCCAGACCCAGGCCCCGGTGAGCCGCCGGCCGGGGCCCCGGCCGGCCCGCAGCAGGCCGCGAACACCGCGGCGTCGGCGGCGCACACGAGGCAGAAGAACTCCGCCGCGTAGCCCCGGAACGGCAGCAGCGCGGGGGAGAGCACGACGAGGGCGGCGGCCGGCGGATACTGCCAGGTCACGTCGTCCAGCGGGAAGGTGCCGGTGCGCAGGATCTGGTACCAGCCCTGGTAGATCACAGACACATCGGTCGTGACATCCGGGCCCGGCAGGGCGACGACGTGGAAGACGCACAGCAGCAGCGCACCGCGGGTCAGCGCCCACACGAGGACGACGGGCTTCCTGCTGACCTGTGCGGTGCTCACCGGTGCGTCATGCGGCCGGAGTGACCGGAGGGAGCCCACGACGCGGCGGCGGCGCCCAGTAGGGTGAAGGCTCGTTCACGAGGGAGGGCGTCGAACGGTGGCACAGCTCGTCGCATCGCAGTCCGCGCGCGAGAGCGCGGCAGCCGCGCCGATCGCGCGGCAGCAGGACCGAATACGCACGGTCGCCCTGACCGTGCTCTGCTTCGCCGCCGTGCTGGCCGTGGGGCTGCAGCAGTGGGCGACCGTCCGGATCGGCGGGTTCGACCTGGGGATATTCGACCAGGCGGTCCGCGCGTACTCCCACTTCCAGCTGCCGCGCTCGCCCATCAAGAACTACCACCACGAGTTCCCGCCCGGCTTCTCCCTGCTGGGTGACCACTTCTCGCCGGTCCTCGCCCTCCTCGCCCCGCTGTACTGGGTGTGGGACGACCCCCGCATGCTGATCGGCGCCCAGGCGGCGCTCTTCGCGGCCGGCGTGCCGGTCGTGCGGCGGATCGCGGGGCACTGCTTCGCCGAGGCGCCGCAGGCCACCGTCCGCAGGGCCGCCGACCTGAGCTGCCTGGTCCACGGGCTGGGCTGGCCGCTGCTGCGCGCTTCGGGGGTCGGCTTCCACGAGGTCGCCTTCGCCGTCCCGCTGACCCTGCTGATGCTGGAGCGCGGGCTGGCCCGGCGCTACGGCGCGGTGCTGGTCTGCGCCGTCCTGCTGTGCTGCACCAAGGAGGACCTGGGGCTGCTCGCGGCGGCGTACGGGGCCGTCCTCATCGGCCGCGGCCGCCGGGACGGGGACCGGCCGGCGGTGCGTACCGGGCTCACGCTGTTCGTGCTGGGGCCGGTGGCGGCGCTGCTCGCGATCCGGGTGTTGATACCGGCGATGGGCGGGGTGCCCGGCTACTACTGGAACTACAGCGCCCTCGGCCCGGACATGGGGTCCGCGGCGCTGCGCTTCCTGACCGATCCGATCGCGGCCTTCGCGGTGACCGTCGACCACTCGGCGAAACCGGTTCTCCTGCTGTGGCTGCTGGGGCCGCTGCTCCTGCTGCCGCTCGGGTCCGCCACCTTCTGGTGCGCGGTCCCGCTGCTCGCCGAGCGGCTCTTCTCCGACAACCCCAGCCACTGGGCGACCACCCACCACTACGACGCCTTCCTGTGGCCGGTCCTGCTGGTGGCCGCGGTGGAGACGGCGGCCCGGCTGCACCGCAGACACACCGGGCGGCCGGTCGCTCGCTGGACGCCGGTGGCGGTGGCCTGTTCACTGCTGATCTCGGTCGTGTGCGGTCTGGGCAATCTGCTGCTGCCGGCCGCCTGGACGCCCAGCCCCTCGGAACGGGCGCTCGCCGAGGGCGTGCGCCTGGTGCCGGCGGGGGCCACTGTCGAGGCCGACAACAACGCGGCGCCCCGGCTGACCCGCCGCGCCCAGGTCGTCATCGCGGACGAGACCCCGCGCGACGCCGAGTACGTGCTGCTCCAGACGGTGCGGAAGATGTTCCCCTTCACGACGGTGGACGACCAGCGCGACCGCGTGCTGCTGCTGCTCGACAACGGCTACACCGTGCTGTGGGCGAAGGACGGCGTCGTCCTGCTGCACCGGACCGACCCCGGCCGCCCGGTACCCGGCGCGCGGGTGCCGGGCGACGACAGCGTGCCCGTCAAGGAACCGGAAGTCCGTTCCTGACACCCAGGGGCAGGGACCGGTGCGGACCGGCAGGGACCGGCACCGGTCGGCTACTCTCGGCGGCGATGGACAAGACCTTGATCGTCACCAATGACTTCCCGCCCCGGCCCGGCGGCATCCAGGCCTTCGTGCACAGCATGGCGCTGCGGCTGGATCCCGGACAGGTGGTCGTGTACGCCTCGACGTGGAAAGGGCCGGACGGCGGCGAGGTCGAGCGCTTCGACGCCGAACAGCCGTTCCCGGTCATCCGCGACCGCACGACGATGCTGCTGCCCACCCCCGGCGTGACCCGGCGCGCGGCCGGGCTGCTGCGCGAGCACGGCTGCTCGTCGGTGTGGTTCGGAGCGGCGGCGCCGCTGGGGCTGATGGCCCCCGCGCTGCGCCGGGCGGGCGCGCGCAGGCTGGTCGCCACCACGCACGGCCACGAAGCGGGCTGGGCCCAACTGCCCGCCAGCCGGCAGCTGCTGCGCCGGATCGGCGAGGGCACCGACACCATCACGTACCTGGGCGAGTACACGCGGTCGCGGATCGCGAAGGCGCTCACGCCCGCCGCGGCGGCGCGGATGGTGCAACTGCCGCCCGGTGTCGACGAGAAGACCTTCCACCCGGCCTCGGGCGGCGCCGCGGTACGGGCCCGGCTCGGGCTCGCGGACCGGCCGGTGGTGGTGTGCGTCTCGCGGCTGGTGCCGCGCAAGGGACAGGACACGCTGATCCTGGCGATGCCGCGGATCCTGGCCGCCGTGCCGGACGCGGTGCTGCTGGTGGTCGGCGGCGGACCGTACGCCAAGGACCTGGCCGAACTCTCGGCGCGGACCGGCGTCACCGCCTCCGTGCGCTTCACCGGACCGGTGCCCTGGGAGGAGCTGCCCGCCCACTACGGCGCGGGCGACGTCTTCGCGATGCCGTGCAGGACCCGCCGCGGCGGGCTGGACGTCGAAGGCCTGGGAATCGTCTACCTGGAGGCCTCGGCGACCGGACTGCCGGTGGTGGCGGGCGATTCGGGCGGCGCCCCGGACGCGGTGCTGGACGGCGAGACCGGCTGGGTGGTGCCCGGAGGTTCGCCCGCGCAGGCGGCGGACCGGATCGTCACCCTGCTGGGCGACCCGGAGCTGCGCCGGCGGATGGGCGAGCGCGGCCGGCGCTGGGTCGAGGAGGCGTGGCGCTGGGATCTGCTGGCGGAACGTCTGAAGTCGTTGCTGTAAAGGGCACTTGACGCGCAACGGCTCCCCCGGACGAGGTCCGGGGGAGCCGTTTTCCGTGCGTGCGCTCAGTGCTGGTAGAGCGCCTCGATCTCGCCCGCGAAGTCCTTCATGACGACGTTGCGCTTCAGCTTCAGCGACGGCGTCACATGGCCGGACTCCTCGGTGAACTGGTTCGGCAGGATCTGGAACTTGCGCACCGACTCGGCCTTGGAGACGGCCGCGTTGCCCTGGTCCACCGCGTGCTGCACGGCGGCCAGCAGCTCCGGGTCCTCGGCCAGTTCGGCCACGCTGCGGCCGGCCTTGCCGTGCTGTTCCGCCCAGCGGGGCAGGAACTCCTCGTCCAGAGTGACGAGGGCGGCGATGAACGGCTTGCCGTCACCGACGACCATGCACTCGGCGATCAGCGCGTCGGCCCGGATCCGGTCCTCGATCACGGCGGGGGCGACGTTCTTGCCGCCGGCCGTGACGATGATCTCCTTCTTGCGGCCGGTGATGGACAGATAGCCGTCCTCGTCGACCGTGCCCAGGTCACCGGTGTGGAACCAGCCGTCGGAGACCGCATCGGCGGTGGCCGTCTGGTTGTTCCAGTAGCCGGAGAACAGGTGCTCGCCATGCAGCAGCACCTCGCCGTCGTCGGCGATCCGCACCGTCGAACCGGGCAGCGGCTGGCCGACCGTGCCGATCTTCGTACGGTCCCAGGGGTTGAACGCGGTGGCCGCACAGGACTCGGTGAGGCCGTAGCCCTCCAGGACGGTGAAGCCGATGCCCCGGTAGAAGTGCCCGAGCCGCTCGCCCAGCGGCGCGCCACCGGAGATGGCGTGCGTGGCGCGGCCGCCGAGGACGGCGCGCAGCTTGCTGTAGACCAGCCGGTCGAAGACCTTGTGCTTGAACTTCAGGCCGACCGACGGGCCGCCGGCGGAGTCCAGCGCCCGGCTGTAGGTGATCGCGGTGTCCGCGGCCTTGTCGAAGATCTTGCCCTTGCCGTCGGCCTGCGCCTTGGCCCGCGCCGAGTTGTACACCTTCTCGAAGACCCGGGGCACGCCCAGGATCATCGTCGGCCGGAACGCGGCCAGCTCGTCGGTGAGGTGCTTGATGTCGCTGACGTGCCCGAGCTTGATCGGCGCCATCACGGCCGCCACCTCGACCAGCCGGCCGAAGACGTGCGCGAGCGGCAGGAACAGCAGCACCGAGGACTCGCCGGTCCTGAACAGCGGGGCGAGGCGTTCCACCACATTGCCGCACTCGGCGAAGAAGGCCCGGTGGCTCAGCACACAGCCCTTGGGGCGGCCGGTGGTCCCGGAGGTGTACACGATCGTGGCGGGGGAGTCCGCGACGGCGGTCGCTCCCCGCTCGTCCACCACCTTCTCGGAGATGTCTGCGCCGACGGACACCAGGTGTTCCACGGCACCGGCGTCGATCCGCCAGATGTGCTTGAGCTCGGGGAGCCGGTCGTGCACCGAGGCGACGGCGGCCTCGTGGGTACCGGACTCGACGATGCAGGCCACCGCGCCCGAGTCACCGAGGATCCACTCGACCTGTTCGGCCGAGGACGTCTCGTACACGGGCACGGCGACCGCGCCGGCGCTCCAGATCGCGAAGTCGAAGAGCGTCCACTCGTACCGGGTGGGCGACATCAGGGCGACCCGGTCGCCAGGCTGCACGCCGGATGCGATCAGTCCCTTGGCGACGGCTCTGACCTCGGAGAAGAAGTCGGTGGCGGTGACGTCCTGCCATTCGCCGCCCGCGTTCTTGCGGGCGATCACCGGAACAGCTGGGTGCTGAGCGGCGTTGCGGCGGATCAGATCCGTCAGGTTGCCGTCCGCGGGGACCTCGTAAAGGGCCGGAAGGCTGAACTCACGCAAGGCTGGTGCTCCTCATCGGCGCGACGGCGCACCCGGAGGGATAGTTGGACGGCCTGGACGTTACCCACCGGTAAAGCTTTCGCGATAGGGGTGCAGTACAGATGTTTTATGCATCACATACCCAGGAGTGCGGCTGAACCGCTCCGCGAACAGTAGTCCAGAGCGCCGGTAACCCGCAGGTAACCGGCGATAGGCTGACGGCCATGCGGGTCCATGTGGTGAGCGATGTGCACGGTGCGGCGGAGGCTCTGGCCAGGGCCGGAGACGGTGCGGACGCCTTGATCTGCCTCGGCGACCTCGTGCTCTTCCTGGACTACGCCGATCACTCACGGGGGATCTTCCCGGACCTCTTCGGCGCGGCGAACGCCTCGCGCATGGTCGCGCTGCGGACCGCCAAGCGCTTCGAGGAGGCCCGCGCCCTCGACCGCGAGCTGTGGGAGGGCATCGACCGGCGCGGCGCCATCGAGACCGCCGTACGGAAGCAGTACGCGGAACTCTTCGCGGCCTTTCCCGCGCCGACGTACGCCACCTACGGCAATGTCGACATTCCGGCGCTGTGGTCGGAGTACGCCACCGAGGGCACCACGGTCCTGGACGGCGGCACCGCCGAGATCGGCGGCCTGGTCTTCGGCTTCGTCGGCGGCGGACTGCGGACAGCGATGCGCACCCCGTACGAGATCGACGAGGCCGAGTACGCCGGGAAGGTCGCGGCGCTCGGGCGGGTCGACGTGCTCTGCTCGCACATCCCGCCCGCCGTTCCCGAGCTCTGCTACGACACCGTCGCCCGCCGCTTCGAACGCGGCAGCGAGGCGCTGCTCGACGCGATCCGCACCACCCGCCCCAAGTACGCCCTCTTCGGCCATGTCCACCAGCCGCTGGTCCCGCGGATGCGGATCGGCAGGACCGAGTGCGTCAACGTCGGACACTTCAACGCCACCCGCAGGCCATGGGCCCTGGAGTGGTGAGTGCCGGGGTGACAGTTGTTCGACCGGCAGGCGGTAGCCTGCACCAGCAGACCCAGACATACGGCGCGAAGTCCCGGAGGGGCCACAGCGATGGCGGAACACACCAAGTCGAGCATCACCATCGAGGCGGCCCCGGCCGACGTCATGGGCGTCATCGCGGATTTCCACCGCTATCCCGAGTGGACCGGTGAGGTGAAGGAGGCGGAGATCCTCTCCGCCGACGCCGAGGGCCGCGCGGAGCGGGTCCGGCTGCTGCTGGACGCCGGGGCGATCAAGGACGACCACACGCTCGCCTACCGCTGGGTCGGCGACAGCGAGGTCCACTGGTCGCTGGTCAAGTCCCAGATGCTCCGCACCCTGGACGGCTCGTACGCCGTCGCCCCGCTGGACGGTGGCGCGCGCACCGAGGTCACGTACCAGCTGACGGTCGACGTCAAGATCCCGATGCTCGGCATGATCAAGCGTAAGGCCGAGAAGGTCATCATCGACCGCGCACTCGCCGGTCTGAAGAAGCGCGTCGAATCCGGTCCGCCCGCCGGCGCGCCCGACAGTCCGCCCGACAAGAGCTGAGCGCCGTGCGCACGGTCCTGGTCACCGGCCCCGGCGGAGCCGGCCGCACCACGGCGGCCGCCGCCACGGCGGTGAGCGCGGCCCGGCAGGGTGCCCGCACCCTGCTGCTGTCCACGGACCGTGGCACGTCGCTGGAGGCCGTACTCGACGGGGACCGGACCACCGTGCCCGGTCTGCGCGCCCACCGGATAGACACCCAGGCGACGTTCCGGGCCGACGCCCGCGACGTCCAGTCCCGGCTCGGCTCCCTCCTGGACCTGCTCGGCGCCGAACCGCTGGACCCCGAGGAACTCACCGAACTCCCCGGCGCCGACTCGCTGGCCCTGCTGCGCGCGCTGCGCGAATCGGCCGACGGATCCGCCGGCTGGGACGTGGTCGTCGTCGACCTGCCGGCCACCCCCGCGGCGCTCGCCGCCCTCGCCCTCCCCGAGCAGCTGCGCCGCTACCTGCGGCGGCTCGTCCCCGTCCAGCGCCAGGCGGCCAGGGCGCTGCGCCCGGTGCTCGCCCAGCTCGCGGGCGTGCCGATGCCGGCCCAGTGGGCGTACGAGGCCGCCGAGCGCGTCGACCGTGAACTCGCCGCCGCCCAGGCCGTGATCGAGGCCGCGGGCACGACCGTACGGCTGGTCGTCGAGCCCGGCGCGGCCGCGGCCGACGCGGTCAGGACCGCCCGTACCGGACTGGCGCTCTTCGGGCACCGGCTGGAGGCCGTGGTCGCCAACCGGCTGCTGCCCGACCACTCGCCCGACCCCTGGCTCGCCGACCTGTCCGGCGTCCAGCACAAGGAACTCGCCGCGCTGCGGGCCGAATTGGCCGGAACCGGTACGGCGGTCCATGAACTGCCGCACCTGGGACGGGAACCGCGCGGCACCGACGACCTCGGCGCGCTCGGCGCCGTACCGCCGGGTCCCGGGGCGGAGCCGGACGGGACGGACGGGCGCGCGGCCGATCCGTGGAGCGTGACCGACCAGCCCGGCGCCGAGGACCGTTTCCGCTGGCGGCTGCCGCTGCCCGGGGCCACCCGTGAGGGTCTCGGACTGGTCCGGCGGGGTGACGAACTCGTGGTCGACGCGGAAGGTTTCCGCCGGATCCTCCCGCTGCCCTCCGCCCTGCGGCGCTGCACCGTCGACGGCGCGGCGCTGCGCGACGGAGCCCTGGAGGTCCGGTTCGCGCCGGATCCCGACCTCTGGCCGCGCTGAACGCAGTGCGTCCATTCGGGTACCTTCGGTAGAACAACCCCGGAGCGCCGCGAGGGAGACCGTCATGAGCGAGACCACCGACCGGCCCGACGCCGACGCGTGGGCCAAGGCCAGCGCGGAGGACACCGCCGCCGAGAACGCCCGGCGGCGTGAGCAGGCAGGACAGGGCGTCGGCAGCGCCACGGAAGAGCTGCGACGGCTCGCCGAGGCCGTGACCGAGAAGCTCGCCGAATTCCGCAACCCGGCGGTGACACTCGCCGCACAGACGGTGATCTCGCAGGTCAAGTCGGTTGTCGAGCCCATCCGCGAGCGCAACCCCGAGGTCTTCGAGCATCTGTCCTCGGCCGGCGTCGAGCTGCTCGCCGCCTACCGCTCGGTCGTCGCGGGACACGAGACCCGGTGGACCGCCAAGGACACGGCCGCCGGACACCGCGCTTCCGAGACACCGCCCGACTCATCCACCGGCTCAACCAGTGAGCACATCGACCTCGACTGACCTCCCCTCCGGTACGGTTGGCTGAAGCGGGGATCGACCGAAAACTGAGGGACACATGGGACTCACCATCGGCGTCGACATCGGCGGCACAAAGATCGCGGCCGGCGTAGTCGATGAGGACGGCTCGATTCTTGAGACGTGCAAGGTGCCGACCCCGGCGACCCCCGAGGCAGTCGTGGACGCCATCGCGGACGCGGTGCGCACGGTCAGCACCGGCCATGAGGTCGACGCGGTCGGCATCGGCGCGGCCGGCTACGTGGACGACAAGCGTGCCACCGTGCTCTTCGCCCCGAACATCAACTGGCGGCACGAAGCGCTCAAGGACAAGGTCGAGCAGCGCGTCGGCCTCTCCGTCATCGTCGAGAACGACGCGAACGCGGCGGCGTGGGGCGAATACAAGTTCGGTGCGGGCCAGGGTCACGACGACGTCGTGTGCATCACCCTCGGCACCGGCCTCGGCGGCGGCATCATCATCGGCGGCAAGCTGCACCGCGGCCGGTTCGGTGTGGCGGGCGAGTTCGGCCACGTACGGATGGTGCCGGACGGGCTGCTGTGCGGCTGCGGCAGCCAGGGCTGCTGGGAGCAGTACGCCTCCGGGCGCGCTCTCGTCCGCTACGCGAAGCAGCGTGCCGCGGCCACGCCGGAGAACGCGGAGCTGCTGCTCTCCCTCGGCGACGGCAACCCCGACACCATCGAGGGCAAGCACATCAGCGAGGCCGCGCGGGGCGGTGACCCGGTGGCGATCGACTCGTTCCGTGAGCTGGCCCGCTGGGCGGGCGCGGGCCTGGCCGACCTGGCCTCGCTCTTCGACCCGTCGGCGTTCATCGTCGGCGGCGGGGTCTCGGACGAGGGCGAGCTGGTGCTCGACCCGATCCGCAAGTCCTTCCGCCGCTGGCTGGTGGGCGGCCAGTACCGGCCGCATGCCCAGGTGCTCGCCGCGCAGCTCGGCGGCAAGGCAGGACTGGTCGGCGCCGCCGACCTGGCCCGCCAGGGCTGACGACCGTGCTCGCGGACCTGCCGCCCTCGACCACCGAGCCGGGTGACTCGGCGGTGGTCCGCGTGCTCAGTTACAACATCCGCTCCATGCGGGACGACAGGGGGGCGCTCGCCCGGGTCATCCAGGCCTGCGCCCCCGACCTCGTCCTCCTGCAGGAGGCGCCGCGCTTCTTCCGCTGGCGCAAGGCCGCCGCCTGGCTCGCCCATGAGTGCAACATGGTCATCGTCACCGGTGGCGCCACCGCCGCGGGACCGATGATCCTCTCCTCGCTGCGCGCCCATGTCGAGCGCACCGAGGACATCCTGCTGCCGCGTACCCCCGGTCTGCACCAGCGTGGTTTCGCCACCGCCGTCGTACGGATCGGCGGCGCCCGGCTCTCCGTGCTCAGCTGCCACCTCAGCCTCAGCGCGGCGGAACGCG
This sequence comes from Streptomyces sp. SID13666, assembly GCF_010548325.1. Lineage (NCBI taxonomy): Bacteria > Bacillati > Actinomycetota > Actinomycetes > Kitasatosporales > Streptomycetaceae > Streptomyces > Streptomyces sp. SID13666. The sequence continues at coordinate 59,491 of NZ_JAAGLX010000034.1, forward strand.
ACGGACAGTCCGCGCTGCTGCTGGAACGGCTCGCGGAAATGGGCGAGCCGTATGCCGTGGCGGGCGGCGATCTCAACGACCATCCGGACGGCCGCGCGTTCGGCCGGCTGTCGGCGGAGCTCCAGGACGCCTGGGCCACCAAGCCGTGGGGCAGCGAGTTCACCTCGGTGCCGGACAACCCCTACCAGCGCATCGACGCGATCTTCGCGACGCAGGGCGTCGAGGTGCTGGGGTGCGGGGTGCCGCAGGGCCTTCCCGGTGTCGATCCGGCGGACCTGCTGGCCGCCACCGACCACCTGCCGCTGCTGGCCGCGTTCCGTATCCCGGCCGCGGCCCCGTCGGTCATCCCCGGCGGCTGAACCGCGCGGGAAACGGCCTGGTCAGACGACCGCGCCGCCACCGGGCAGCTCGTCGTCGTCCTCGCCCGTGCGCAGCCGCGTGACGAGGGTGCAGAAGCCGCCGACGAAGCCGCCGACGCCCAGTGTCATGACCCACCAGGTGATCTCCTGCTGGAGCAGGATGAACACGATCAGCAGCAGCGGCCCGCCCAGGACCGCGAGCCAGGCGAACTTGGTCGTGACATCGGCCTGCGGAAGCGGCGGGGGCTCGGGCGGTACGTAGTGGCCCTCGTCCTCGTCCTCATGGGCCGCGTAGTCGCGCGGGCCGTGGATCACCGGGTGGACGACGATGCTGCGGGTCGGCGGGCCGGACCCGGCGTCCGGGTCGCTGTCGCCGGCAGGGTCGTCGGGCCGGGCGGGCGAGAGGTTCTCGGCGTCGGGCCAGGAGGCGGTGCCCGGCTCGGGCTCGTCGTCGAAGCCCGCGACCAGCTCGGCCCAGGCGGCGTCCTCGTCCAGCGGCGCACGGGCCGCCCCGTCGGCGGGGTCCGCGACGGCCGGCTCGGGGGCGTCGGGAGCGGTCTCGTCGGGAACCTGGTCCTCCTCGCGCTCAGCCACTGGCCGTTACCTCCTTGTCCACCGCGGGCGCCAGGCGCCGGATGAATCCGTAGGACTCCTCGAAGATCTGTTCCGCGTCATGGTCCAGCGTCGCCACGTGGTAGCTCCGCTCCAGCACGATCTCGGTGACGTCGCTGGAGGAGACCTTGCTGAGGACGACCGCGGTGTTCGAGGGGTGGACCACATGGTCCACCCGGCTGTGCAGCAGCAGCAACGGCTGCGTGACCTGCGGCAGCCCCGCTCTGACGAGTTTCCAGAAGCGGCTGAGGGAGTACACGGCGTGCAGCGGCGTCCGGTCGTAACCGACCTCCAGGCCGCCCTCCTTGGCGATGTCGCTGGTGATGCCCGGCACCGACGGCACCAGATGGCGCAGCACCGGAACCGCCTTGATCTGGTGGCTGTCGGCCTTGACCGAAGGATTCACCAGGACGATGCCGCTGATCGAGTGGCCGTGCAGCGCGGCGAGCCGCAGTGTCAGGGCGCCACCCATCGACATGCCGCAGACGAAGACCTGCGAGCAGCGGGCCGACAACTCGCGCAGCGCGCGGTCGACCTCGGCGTACCAGTCCTGCCAGCCGGTCTGCTGCATGTCCTGCCAGCGGGTGCCGTGACCCGGCAGCAGCGGCACGGACACCGTCAGGCCGCGGGCCGCCAGATACTCGCCCCAGGGGCGCATGGACTGCGGTGTGCCGGTGAATCCGTGACAGAGCAGGACACCGGTCTCGCCACCGTCGTGGCTGTACGGCTCGGCTCCAGGCATGAGCGGCACCGTGGGACTCCTGTTCGCCGCGGGGAGGGTGGCAGGAGTTCAGCGTACGCGGCCCGGATACCCCCCGGTAAGCCCCGTCGCGTGGACGCGGGGAGTGCCGGGGGCCGAACTGGCGTTAAGGTCTTTGCGTCAGCTACAGGAGGTCCTCGGTTGTTCTACGGCGCGATGAAGCTCGCGATCGGTTCGCCGCTCAAGCTCGCCTTCCGCCCCTGGGTGGAAGGCATCGAGAACATCCCCAAGGAGGGGCCGGCGATCCTTGCCAGCAATCACCTCTCCTTCTCGGACTCCTTCTTCCTCCCCGCGATGCTCGACCGGCCGGTCACCTTCATCGCCAAGGCGGAGTACTTCACGTCCCCGGGCGTGAAGGGGAAGCTGACGGCCGCCTTCTTCAAGGGCGTCGGCCAGCTCCCGGTGGACCGCTCCGGCGCGCGCGGCGCCGGCGAGGCCGCGATCAACAGCGGGATCCAGGTGCTGGAGCGCGGTGAGCTGTTCGGCATCTACCCCGAGGGCACCCGTTCCCCCGACGGCCGGCTCTACCGGGGCAAGCCCGGCGGCCTGGCCCGGGTGGCGCTGGCCTCCGGAGCGCCGGTGATCCCCGTCGCCATGATCGACACCGAGAAGGTGCAGCCGCCCGGCAAGGTGCTGCCCAAGGTCTCGGTGCGTCCCGGCATCCGGATCGGCAAGCCGCTCGACTTCAGTCGCTACCACGGCATGGAGGGCGACCGCTTCATCCTGCGCTCGGTGACCGACGAGGTCATGTACGAGATCATGAAGCTGTCCGGCCAGGAGTACGTGGACATCTACGCCACCGCCGCGAAGCGCCAGATCGCGGAGGAGGCCAAGCGGCAGGCCGAGCTGGAGAAGTCCGAGAAGGCCGAGCGGGAAGCCGCCGAGAAGGCGGCCCAGGCCAAGGGCGGGCCGGCCGGGTCCTAGGACCCGGCCGGGCGGGCCGTCGGGGGAGGGGGAGCGGTGGCGGCGAAGGCTATCCGGATGTCCGTCGAGCAGCCGCTGTGGCGTGCGCTGATCGCGTACCGCGTGCTCACCCTCGGCTATGCGCTGGCCCTGTTCGGCGACGCCTACGGGGAGTACCGGCACCCGCTGGTCGCCACCGTGTACATGGTGGTCCTGACCGTCTGGACGTTCCTCACCCTGGGGCGGGTGCGGTCCGCCGAACGGTGCACCAAGCGCTTCCTCTTCGCCGACCTCACCATCGCGCTGACCGGGATACTGCTCACCCCCGTCGCCGACACGCATCTGCGGATCGTCGAGGGCGCCCCGACGCTGCCGTCCATCTGGACGGCGGGATCCGTCCTCGCCTTCGCGATCAAGGGTGGCTGGCGCTGGGCCGCGGTCGCCTCCACGCTCGTCGGCGTCGCCAACGTCGTCCAGCGCGGCTCCTTCGCCCGCGACAGCCTGCACAACGTCCTGCTGGTGTGGGTGGCGAGCATCGCCATCGGCTATGTCGTCGAGGTCGCCCGCGCCAGCGAGCGGACCCTCGCGCGGGCGCTGCAGATCGAGGCGGCCACCCGTGAGCGGGAACGGCTCGCCCGGGACATCCACGACAACGTGCTCCAGGTGCTCGCCATGGTCCAGCGCCGGGGCAGCGAGGCGGGCGGCGAGGCCGCGGCGCTCGGCCGGATGGCCGGTGAGCAGGAGTCGGCGCTGCGGGCGCTGGTCTCCGACGGCTTCGTCCCCAACCCCCGGCACCCCGAGAACGCCGCCGCGGTCCGCCGCGGCCGGCTGCTCGCGGCGCTCCGCTCGCGCACCGGCGCCGCCGAGGCCGACCAGGAGGCCGCGGACGCGGCACTCGGCCCGTGCGACGTACGGGCCCTGCTCACGCCCTACGGCAGCTCGCAGGTGACGATCTCGGCACCCGGGACCCCGGTCCTGGTCGACGCGTACGCCGCCGCCGAGCTCGCGGCGGCCGTCGGCGCCGCCCTCGACAACGTCCGCACGCACGCCGGGGAGCAGGCCCACGCCTGGATCCTGCTGGAGGACGAGCCCGGCGAGATCCTCGTCAGCGTCCGCGACGACGGCCCCGGCATCCCGGAAGGCCGGCTCGCCGACGCCGAACAGGAGGGCCGGCTCGGCGTCGCCCAGTCCATCCGCGGCCGGCTCCGCGACCTCGGCGGCACCGCGTCCCTCATCACCACCCCCGGCCAGGGCGCCGAGGTCGAACTCCGGCTCCCCAAGAAGCGCCCCACGCCGTGAGCTCCGCGTATCCGCCGCGTTTGTAGAGTTGCCCCGGCACGGAGATTCGGCCGGACGAGAGGCAGTCACATGGCGGGGGACACCCAACCCGAGCAGGACCACACCGTGAAGGTGATGGTGGTCGACGACCACCCGATGTGGCGGGACGCGGTCGCCCGGGACCTGTCCGAGGCCGGCTACCAGGTGGTGGCGACGGCGGGCGACGGGCCGGAGGCCGTGCGCCGGGCCAGGGCGGCGATGCCCGAGGTGATCGTGCTGGACCTCAACCTGCCGGGGATGTCCGGAGTGCAGGTGTGCAAGGACGTGGTCGCGGACAATCCCGCGCTGCGGGTGCTGGTGCTGTCGGCGAGCGGCGAGCACGAGGACGTGCTGGAGGCCGTGAAGTCCGGTGCCACCGGCTATCTGCTGAAGTCCGCCGGCCGTGACGAGCTGGTGGAGGCGGTCCGCAGGACGGCGATCGGCGATCCGGTCTTCACCCCGGGGCTGGCCGGGCTGGTCCTGGGCGAGTACCGGCGGCTGGCCTCCGACCCGGCTCCCACGTCCTCGGACGAGCCCGAGGCGCCTCGGCTGACGGACCGTGAGACGGAGGTGCTGCGGCTGGTCGCGAAGGGCCTGAGCTACAAGCAGATCGCCGAGCGGCTCGTCATCTCGCACCGCACCGTGCAGAACCACGTGCAGAACACCCTCGGCAAGCTGCAGCTGCACAACCGGGTGGAACTGGTGCGTTACGCGATCGAGCGCGGTCTCGACGGCGAATGACCCCGTTCGCCCCATCCCGCATGTGACCCAAGTCACGCTAGCGTTGCCCGAGTTGGTTCCCGTTAAGGCAATGCAACGCAGTGCTGGCGAAGGGAAGAGTCCATGCGGGTCGGAGTACTGACCGGTGGTGGTGACTGCCCCGGTCTCAACGCGGTCATCCGGGCGATCGTCCGCAAAGGTGTCCAGGAGTACGACTACGAGTTCATCGGCTTCAGGGACGGCTGGCGCGGTCCCCTCGAAGGCGACACCGTGCCGCTCGACATCCCCGCCGTGCGGGGCATCCTGCCGCGCGGCGGCACCATCCTCGGTTCCTCGCGCACCAATCCGCTCAAGGTCGAGGACGGTATCCGCCGGGTCAGGGAGAACCTCGCCGCCTTCGACGTCGACGCGCTCATCGTGATCGGTGGCGAGGACACCCTGGGGGTGGCCGCGACCCTCTCCGACGAGCACGGCATTCCGTGCGTCGGCGTTCCCAAGACCATCGACAACGACCTGTCCGCCACCGACTACACCTTCGGCTTCGACACGGCGGTCAACATCGCCACCGAGGCGATCGACCGGCTGCACACCACTGCCGAATCGCACATGCGTGTCCTCGTCGTCGAGGTGATGGGCCGGCACGCCGGCTGGATAGCCCTGCACTCGGGGCTGGCCGGCGGGGCCAACGTCATCCTCATCCCGGAACAGCGCTTCGACGTCGAGCAGGTCTGCGGCTGGGTGGAGAGCCGGTTCAAGATCCGTTACGCGCCCATCGTGGTCGTCGCGGAAGGCGCCATGCCCAAGGACGGCGACATGGTGCTCAAGGACGGCACCCTGGACTCGTTCGGCCATGTCCGGCTCTCCGGCGTGGGCGAATGGCTCGCCAAGGAGATCGAGAAGCGCACCGGCAAGGAGGCCCGCACCACGGTGCTCGGGCACGTCCAGCGCGGTGGAACGCCCAGTGCGTTCGACCGCTGGCTGGCCACCCGGTTCGGGCTGCACGCCATCGACGCGGTGCGCGAAGGGGACTTCGGGAAGATGGTCGCGCTGCGCGGTACGGACATCGTCCGGGTGCCGATCGCGGAGGCCACCGCCCGGATCAAGACCGTCGATCCGAAGCTCTACACGGAGGCGGGGGTCTTCTTTGGCTGAACCTTGAACATCAGGGGAACATCACTGCTTGCAGCAGACGATCAGTGCGCCTTATTCTCCGTCCACCCGGCTTGTCCGGCCGCTTCGTTTTCCCCCTTTGAGCACATGAGGAGCGCCCGGTATGACGGGTGTGACGAACAGGTGGCGCACACCTGTACTGGCGGTCGCAGGCGGCACCGCATCGGGCAAGTCAACCCTTGCCGAGGCGCTGTCGCTGCACCATCACGAGACCATCGGTCTGATCCACCTCGATGACTTCTACGTGCCCGCGCACGACACCGTGCGCGGGGTGCGCACGGTCAGCGCGAGCGGGTCCGAGGTCCTGGACTGGAACCATCCCGGCTCGATCGACGAGCTCGCGGTGGTCGCGGCGATCGAGGCCGCGGCCACTTCGGGCCGGCACCGGCTGGTCGTCGTCGAGGGCCTGTTCGCCCTCACCCTGCCGTCGGTCGCCGGCCGGGCGACCTGGCGGGTGTACGTCGACACCCCCGACGACATCCGGCTGGCCCGCAAGATCCTCCGCAAGATCGACGTCCAGCGGCAGGACCCGCGGCTGTCGCTGCTGAACTACCTGGAGACCGGGAGGGAGCGGCATGCCGCGCATGTCGCCCCCTCCCGGGCCCTCGCCGACCTGGTGGTCGACGGCACCGCCGACGAGTTCCGCATGATCGCCGAGGTGATGATGCTGATCGGACCGGTGCTCGCCGATCCCGTGCTGGACGCCTCGGCGTTCAGCGAGACGGCGTGAGCACGGCCGCCAGCAGCTCCGCCGCGATCGCAGTGCCGTTCAGGGTGAGCACCGACTCGGGGTGGAACTGCACGCCCGCGAACCCCGGCCCGCGCATCGCGTGCACATCACCGGTGGCCGGGTCACGGCTCAGCTCCACCCGGTGGGTGGCGAGCTCCTCGGCGGTCGCGTCGTCGCAGCGCGCCGTGAAGGTGTTGTAGAACCCGACGGTCTCCGGCCGGCCGAAGAAGTCGATGCGCTCCTGGGCGCCCTGGAAGGGGACGTCCTTGCGCACGATGTCCAGCCCCAGTTCCGCCGCGAGCAGCTCCTGGCCCAGGCACACACCGAGCAGCCCCTGCCGGTGGCCCTTGACCAGGTCGGCGGCGAGGGTGCGCAGGAAGCGCATCTTCGGGTCGGTGGCGTCCGCCGGATTGCCGGGGCCGGGGCCGAGCACGACCGGACCCTCGTGGGACAGCGCCGCCTCCCGCAGGCCCGGCTCGTCGTATCGCCGTACGGTGACGCCCAGCCCGGACGAGCGCAGCACATGCGCGAGCATCGCGGTGAAGGTGTCCTCCGCGTCGATCACCAGCGCGTGCGCCGACAGCGCGCGCCGGTCGGCCGGGGACGGCTCGACCTGCATCCGCAGCCAGAACGGCGCCAGGTTCGCCCGCCGGGCGTCCAGCGCGGCCCGCACCCTGATGTCGTCGGCCAGCCGGTACGCCGGCTCGGGAGCGTGCTCGGGGGCCGGCCGCACTCCGAGCGCGGTGAGCACCCCGGCCGCCTTGGCGTGCGTCTCGGCGACCTCGCCGCGCGGGTCGGAGTGCCGGACCAGCGTCGCGCCGACCGGCACCTTCAGCTGCCCGCCGGGGTCGATGTCCGCGGTCCTGATCAGGATCGGCGAGTCCAGCGTCCTGGTCCCGGCCGCGTCCCGCCCGATCAGGGCCAGCGCGCCCGCGTAGTAACCGCGGCCCCCCGGCTCGTACCGCTCGATGACGCGGCAGGCGTTCTGCACCGGGGAGCCGGTGACGGTCGCGGCGAACATCGTCTCGCGCAGCACGTCCCGTACATCCATGGTGGTGCGGCCGCGCAGCTCGTACTCGGTGTGCGCGAGGTGGGCCATCTCCTTGAGCCGCGGCCCGACCACCACACCGCCGAGGTCGCCGACGGTGCACATCATCTTCAGTTCCTCGTCGACCACCATCGTCAGCTCCTCCACCTCCTTGGGGTCGTGGAGGAAGGCGAGCAGCCCCTCGGGGTCCGGCCCGGTGACGGGATAGCGGTAGGTGCCGCTGATCGGGTTCATCACGACCGTGCCGCCCGCCATCCGCACATGCACCTCGGGACTGGCGCCCACCAGCGTGCGGTCCGGGGTGTGCACGACATACGTCCAGTACGCGCCGCGCTCACCGCTGAGCAGCTTCCGGAACAGGGCGAGCCCGGAGCGCGGCCCGTAGCCCGCGATCTGCCCCCGGAACGTCCGCCGGATCACGAAGTTGGCGCCCTCGCCGCGGCCGATCTCGTCCTCGATCACCCGCTCGACGATCCCGGCGTAGGTGTCGTCGTCCACGTCGAACGCACCCTCGTCGACCGTCACCTCCTGGTCCGGGAGCGCGGCGAGGACGTCCGCCAGCGGCAGCTCGTACGTCTCGTCGGGCCGCAGCACGGCCAGCGGCGTCCCGTCGTCGCGCACGTCGAAGCCGCGTTCGCGGATCTGCCGGAACGGTACGAGCGCGAGCGCGTCCAGCGCCGGGCCGTCACCCGGTGCACCGTCCGGCAGGGTGATGTCCCGCAGCCGGCCGGCTTCGGTGACGGGCCCGAGGAGCACTTCGACGAGGTCGGTGTCGCGGCCCGGGGTGCGGCGGCGGAGCAGGGCGAACGGTGGGCAACCGGGGGAGAGCAGCCGCTCGACGAGGGCGGTGGCCGTGGTGGCTTCGGTGCCGGAGACGGGATGCACGGCGGGTCCTTCCGATGGTGGGACAACGGAGGGAGCGGCCGGGAAACAGAAAAGGCCGCCCCTTGGGCGGCCTTCGCGGTGAGTCGTTACGTACGCGCGATGAGGTGGGCCGCCGGTTGAGCGGGCCACCACCAGTTGGTGTGCTGTTGCGCGAACATGTTCAGAACCCTAACGCACGGGGGACGGCGCAGTGGGGCTCGTCTCATCCAATGGGCGGCGTCGGATTCCGCCTGTCGTCACCCCGTAGTGTGGTCGTGTGACCGTGAACGCTAACCCCGCAGCCGGTGGAAACACCTGGCGATCCCTTCCCGCGGCGCAGCAGCCCGAGTACCCCGACTCCGAGGCGCTGCGCAATGTGCTCGCGGAGCTCGAGTCGTATCCGCCTCTCGTCTTCGCCGGCGAGTGCGATCAGCTGCGTACCCGCCTGGGGGCTGTCGCCCGTGGCGAGGCGTTCCTGTTGCAGGGCGGCGACTGCGCCGAGGCCTTCGACGCCGTGTCCGCGGACCAGATCCGCAACAAGCTCAAGACGCTCCTGCAGATGGGTGCGGTGCTGACGTACGCGGCCTCCGTGCCGGTCGTGAAGGTGGGCCGGATCGCCGGCCAGTACTCGAAGCCGCGCTCCAAGCCGACCGAGACCCGCGACGGCATGACGCTGCCGACGTACCGCGGTGACTCGGTCAACGGCTTCGCCTTCACCGAGAAGGAGCGGGTCCCGGACCCCGAGCGGCTCAAGCGGATGTACAACGCGTCCGCCTCGACGCTCAACCTGGTGCGCGCCTTCACCACCGGTGGCTACGCGGACCTGCGCCAGGTGCACGCCTGGAACCAGGACTTCGTGAAGTCCTCGCCGTCCGGACAGCGCTACGAGGCGCTGGCCCGCGAGATCGACAACGCGCTGAACTTCATGGCGGCGTGCGGGACCGACCCCGCCGAGTTCCGGACCGTGGAGTTCTACGCGTCGCACGAGGCGCTGCTGCTGGACTACGAGTCGTCGCTGACCCGCGTCGACTCGCGGACCGGCTCGCTGTACGACACGTCGGGCCACATGGTGTGGATCGGCGAGCGCACCCGGCAGCTCGACGGGGCGCACATCGAGTTCGCCTCGAAGATCCGCAACCCGATCGGCATCAAGCTCGGCCCGACGACAACGCCGGAAGAGGCGCTGACGTACATCGACCGGCTGGACCCGGAGCGTGAGCCGGGCCGGCTGACGTTCATCGTCCGCATGGGCGCGGACAAGGTCCGCGACAAGCTCCCGACGCTGGTCGAGAAGGTCACGGCCTCGGGCGCGCAGGTGGCGTGGGTGACCGACCCGATGCACGGCAACACCTACGAGGCGGCGTCCGGCCACAAGACGCGGCGCTTCGACGACGTGCTCGACGAGGTCAAGGGCTTCTTCGAGGTCCACAAGGGCCTCGGCACCCACCCGGGCGGCATCCACGTCGAGCTGACCGGCGACGATGTGACCGAGTGCGTGGGCGGCGGCGACGAGATCTTCGTCGACGACCTGCACCAGCGGTACGAGACGGCCTGTGACCCGCGGCTCAACCGCAGCCAGTCGCTGGACCTGGCGTTCCTGGTCGCGGAGATGTACCGGGGCCAGTAGTCCTGGCGGACAGCCGGAAGACGGCACAAGGGGCGCGGATCACACAGATCCGCGCCCCTTGCCGCTTTTCACCGACGGACGTGCCGGGTAAGGTAAGGGTAACCTCAGCCCAGGCGCCCGAGAGGGGTGAACCGCGTGTACGTGTGCTCTTGCTTCGGCATCACCGAGCAGCAGGTCAAGCAGCACGCGGATTCCGGCGCCTGCAGCCCCCGCAAACTCGCCTCGGCCTGCAAGGCCGGCACCGACTGCGGGTCGTGCGTCAAGCGCATCCAAGCACTGCTCGGCCGTACGGCGACGCCGGTGGCCCGGCCGGCCGCTGGGCAGCTGGCCGTAACGGAAGAGCCGATGGCCGAAGCGGCCTGAGCTGTCCGCTGCGCGGGACCGGCGTCAGCTCTCCGGTTGTTCGATGAGCTGCGCGATGTAGAGCGGCTCGCCCAGCTTCTCCACCAGTTCGAGCTGGGTGTCGAGGTAGTCGATGTGGTGCTCCTCGTCGGCGAGGATCGACTCGAAGATGTTCGCCGAGGTGATGTCGCCCTTGGTCCGCATGACCTCGACGCCGCGCTTGAGGCGGTCGATGGCCTCGACCTCGACCTGGCGGTCGGCCTGGAACATCTCGGTGACCGTCTGGCCCACCCGTACATGGAACAGCCGCTGGTAGTTCGGCAGGCCGTCGAGGAAGAGGATGCGGTCGGTCAGCAGTTCCGCGTGCTTCATCTCGTCGATGGATTCCGAGCGGGTGTATTTCGCGAGCTTCGTCCAACCGAAGTTCTCCTGCATCTTCGCGTGCAGGAAGTACTGGTTGATCGCGGTCAGCTCTGCGGTCAGCTGTTCGTTGAGGAACTCGATGACCTCGGGGTCGCCCTGCATGGCAACGCCGTCCTTCCAAAGGGAATCGACAAGATGGCCGCATCTTTGCACTGCGGGCACGGCTGATCCAGTAAGTGCACGCTTACATCCGGTGGGGACCGGCGGTCCCGAATCGGGCCCAGCCCGGTCAGAAGCACTGGGTCCGGTCTGTCACCATGGAGTCATGGGTCAGTCCGAAAGCCGTGCGGGTGAGCTTCCCCCGGGGCAGCGGCTACAGCGGGGCTGGCCGGTCACCCACTACGGTCCCGTGCCGCGCTTCAAGCCGGACCGGTGGGAGTTCCGGGTCTTCGGGAACACGGCCGACGGGGACAAACACTGCTGGAACCACGAGGAGTTCTCGGCGCTGCCGTACTCGATCGTGAAGGCCGACTTCCACTGCGTGACGAAGTTCAGCATGGTCGGCATGGAGTGGGGCGGGGTCTCCGCCGCGACGGTACTGCGGCTCGCGCCCCCGGCCCCCGGCGTCACGCACGTGATGGTGTGGGCGGAGTACGGCTTCAGCTCGAATCTCCGGATCGAGGACTTCTCCGACGACAAGTCGATATTCGCCACCCACAAGGGCGGCGAACCGCTGACCGCGGAGCACGGTTTCCCGGCCCGGCTGGTGGTCCCGCACCTCTACGCCTGGAAGGGGCCCAAATGGGTCAGGGGCGTGGAGTACATGACCGCCGACCGCCGCGGCTTCTGGGAGGAGCGCGGCTATCACAACGTCGGCAGCCCCTGGTCGGAGCAGCGCTACTCCTACCAGGAGGAGCCCGGGGACGGCCCGGAGCTCTGACCGCCTGATCAGTGGTACTGGTGGACGACCGCGTGGCCCTTGCCGCGGCCTATCAGCCACTTGTTGACCGGTGTGGTCACGAGGAACGCGACGACGAACGACAGCGCCAGGCTCACCCAGAAGAGTGCGTCCGACAGGGTCGCGTCCATGGCGCCGGGAAAGACGATGATCGTCCCGTTGTCGGCGAGCTCCATGAAGATGATGGAGACGGTGTCGGCGGCGAGCGCGACCCGGAACGCGGCGCGCAGGTCGAGTCCGGCGCGCAGGACCCCGCGCATGGTGAGCGCGTAGCCGAAGGCGAAGGCCAGCACGATGGCCAGGATCAGCGTCGGAACGTTGTGCCAGCCGAGCGCGGTGCCGATCAGCATGCCGAGGACCTCGCCGATGGCGCAGCCGGTGAGGCAGTGCAGGGTCGCCGTCGCCGCCATGCGCCAGGACGCGGAGCCGTGGGCGGCATGCCCTTCGTGGCCGGTCTGTGGCTCGTGGTGCGTGTGTTCTTGGTGCGTCGTGTGGTCGTGCTGCATGACGTTCCACCCCCATCAGGAATCGCCGGTTGGTCGCTCTGTAGCCAACCGTATACCCCCAGGGGGTATTCCCGTAAGGGGTTATGCGCCCTGCGGACCGTCCCTCAGCGCCTTCAGGAGCGCCACGTCCGCGGCATGGCCCTCGGGCCCGCCCGGTGTCTCGATGATCAGCGGAACCCCGGCGGTGGCCGGGTGGCGGAACAGCTCGCGGAACGGCTCGGCGCCGATGTGGCCGGCCCCGATGTTCTCGTGCCGGTCCTTGTGGGCGCCGCTCACGTCCTTGGAGTCATTGGCGTGGATCAACTTCAGCCGGCCCTCACCGACGGTGTCCACCAGCTCGTCGAGCAGCAGCTTCATCCCGCCGGGCGCCGCCATGTCGTGCCCGGCCGCGAAGGCGTGGCAGGTGTCCAGGCAGACCCCGAGCTTCGGATGCCGGTCGAGGGCGTCGGCGTACGGGCCCAGGTCCTCGATCAGCGAGCAGAGCGAAGCGCCCTGGCCCGCGGTCGGCTCCAGCAGCAGCCATGGGTCGTCGTCGTGGGTGAGCTCGTCGAGCAGCGGCAGCATGTGCTCCCGCACCTGTGCCAGGGCGGTCGAGCGGGGCCGCCCGCCCGTCGCGGACCCGGTGTGCACCACCACGCCCAGCGCGCCGATCTCCCGGCCCCGGCGCAGCGAGTGGCGCAGTGACTCCACCGACTTCTCGACCGTCGCCGGGGTGTCCGAGCCGAAGTTGATCAGATACGGGGCGTGGACGTACGCGGGCACCGACCCGGCGGCGCGGCCCGCGCGGAACAGCTCGTCCTGCCGCGGATCGCCGGGCGGGGTGGCCCAGCCGCGCGGGTTGGCCACGAAGACCTGGACGGCCTCGGCCGTCAGCCGCTCGGCGTTGGCCAGCCCGACGGTCGCGAGGCCGCCGGCCACCTGCACATGGCCGCCGACGGGATTGCGGTTCACCGGACCCACACGGTGATCGTGGCGCCCCTGGGCGCCTGCTGGCCCCCCTCCGGCGACTGGCTGAACACGGTGTCGCCGAAGAACGCGTGCATCAACCGGATGTCGAAGCCGGCGCTCTTGAGGATCTGCTTCGCGTCGCCCGCGCTCCTGCCCTTCACATCCGGCACGTCGAAGAGCTGCTGTCCCTTGGAGATCGTGATCGTGACGGTGTCGCCCGCGCCGGCCTGGGTGCCCTTGCCCGGGGTCTGGAGAGCCACCTTGTCCTTGTCGGCCACGTCCGAGAAGACCTTGTCCGGGGCGAGCACGACGGTCAGCCCGGCGTCCTGCAGCGCCTGCTGGGCGTCGGCGACCGAATCCCCGACCACGTCGGGGACGTCCACCGGGGCGCCCTTGCTGACGACGATCGACACGACGGCGTCCGGCGAGCGCTTCGTACCGGCCGGCGGGTCCGTGGAGATCACGGCGCCCTTGGGTACGTCCTCCGTGAACTCCTGCGTCACCGTGCCCGGCGTCAGCGCCGCGCCCTTGATCTGCTCCTGCGCCACGGCCAGCGTCTTGCCCGTGACATCGGGTACGTGGACCTCCTGCGGCCCCTTGGAGACGGTCAGCGTGACCTCGGCGTTGCTGCGGACGCGCCGGCCCGGTCCGGGATCGGTGGAGATCACCTGGCCGCGGGGAACGGTGAGGCTGAAGCCGGTGGTGACCTTGGTGTGCAGCCCCGCGTGGTCGAGCTTCTGCTGCGCGTCCGCCTGCGACAGCGCCAGGACGGCCGGGACCTTGGTGAACTGGCCGTCGCTGATGTACCAGACGCCGGCGCCGACCCCGAGGATCAGCAGCGCCGCCACGATCACCGCGAGCACACCGCGCCGCGGGCCGCGCCGGGCGGTACGGTGCCCCGCGGGCCCCGACGGTCCCGGCGGGCCGGCCGGAACCGGCGGCAGCGGCGGCGGAAGCTGGAGAACGCTCGTGCGGTTGAGCTCCTCCTCGGCCGGCAGGACCGGCCGGGAGATGACGCTGGTCTGCTCCTCGTCGCCCGGCGCGCCCTGGGAGTCCTTCAGCCAGCCGGTGCCCGGAACGGCGTCCTGCGGCTCCTGAGCGTCCGGCACCGCCCGCGGTGGCACCAGGTCCAGCTGCTCCTGGCTCAGCGCCTGACGGGTGGTGTGCAGCTGTGCGAGCAGCTCCACGGCGTCGGCGGGGCGCAGCTGCGGGTCACGCGCGGCGGCCCGGCCGACCAGCGCGTCCAGCACGGGCGCCAGCCCGGGGACGGCCTCGGACGGCGCGACGATGTCCTCGTTCAGCACATGGAAGATCACCTGCATCGGCGTACCGCCGGTGTGCGGCTTCCCGCCGGTCAGCATCTCGTACAGCAGCACGCCGCAGGCGTACACGTCCGTGCGCTGGTCTATGGTGCCGTGCTCGATCTGCTCCGGGGCGAGGTACGAGACCGTGCCCAGCACCGAGCCGGTCGTCACGCTGGTGTTGGTGTCGACCGCCCGGACCAGGCCGAAGTCCACGACCTTCACCCGGCCGTCGTCGCCGATCAGGACGTTCTCCGGCTTCACGTCCCGGTGGATGAGCCCGGCCCGGTGCGCGGCGCCGAGCGCGGCCAGCACCGGCTCCAGGATGTCCAGCGCGGCCCGTGGCTGCAGGGCGCCGCGCTCGCGCAGCACGTCGCGCAGCGTGCAGCCCGCGATGTACTCCATGGCCAGGTACACGAACGTGCCGTCCGTGCCCTGGTCGTACACGCCGACGACATTCGGGTGCGCGAGCCGGGCCACCGCCTTCGCCTCGCGGATGAAGCGGTCGACGAAACCGGCGTCGGCCGCCAGCCCGGGGTGCATCACCTTCAGCGCGAGCACCCGGTCGAGGCGGGTGTCCACAGCCCGGTAGACCGTGGCCATACCGCCGACGGCGATGCGCGCCTCGACCCGGTAGCGGCCATCGAGCGTCTGCCCGACGAGGGGATCCTGCAGGGTCGTATCCACGACACGGAAGTCTACGAGCCGCCGCCGACCCGTCTCGCCGAACGCGGCCGTACTGTGTCCCGCCCGTAGCGATCCGGGACGCAACCGTGACCGTCCGCCCCGGTGGGAGCGCTCCAGGCGGCGGATCGGATCCCGGACCGGGGCCCGGATCCGCCGCCCGGAGCGGGTCGTGGATCAGGTCCCGCTGAAGGCGGGCCGCTCCGGATCGAACGCGGCGACGCCCTCGACGGGGGACGACGCGGCGGCGTACTGCCGGCGGGGGATGCGTCCGGCCCGGAACGCGAGCCGCCCCGCCGCCACCCCGTGCCGCATGGCCTCCGCCATGAGAACCGGCTGCTGGGCGCGGGTCACGGCCGACGCCAGCATGACGGCGGCGCACCCCAGCTCCATGGCGAACGCCGCGTCTGACGCGGTGCCGGCCCCGGCGTCGAGGATGACCGGGACGCCCGCCCGCTCGGTGATCAGCTGGAAGTTGTGCGGATTGCGGATCCCGAGCCCGGAGCCGATCGGCGACCCCAGCGGCATGATCGCCGCGCAGCCGACGTCCTCCAGCTTGCGGGCGAGCACCGGATCGTCGTTGGTGTAGGGCAGGACGGTGAATCCGTCGTCGACCAGCGTCTCGGCGGCGTCCAGCAGCTCGACGGTGTCGGGCAGCAGGGTGCGCTCGTCGGCGATGACCTCGAGCTTGACCCAGTCGGTGCCCAGCGCCTCGCGGGCCAGCCGCGCGGTGAGGACGGCCTCGCCGGCGGTGAAGCAGCCGGCTGTGTTCGGCAGGACCCGGATGCCGTGCCGGCCCAGCACGGAGAGCACGGAGCCCTTCGTCGCCGGGTCGAGGCGGCGCATCGCCACCGTGGTGAGTTCGGTACCGGAGGCGAGCAGCGCCTGTTCGAGGATCTCCAGGCTGGGCGCACCACCGGTGCCCATGATCAGCCGGGAGGTGAAGGGGACGCCGGCGATGCGCAGGGTGTCGTCGGCGGCACCGGCCGTGTGCGGGGGGTGCGGCACGGGATCAGCCTCCCTGGACGGCGGTGAGGACCTCGACGCGGTCGCCGTCGGCGAGTGCGGTGGTGGTCCAGCGGCTGCGGGGGACGACGGTCTCGTTGAGAGCGGCGGCGACGCCCGAGGGGGCGGCGGTCAGGGAGGCGACGAGCCGGTCGAGGGTCAGGCCCTCGGTGATCTCGCGGGCCTCACCGTTGACGGAGACGGTCATGCGGGCTGCTCCTGAAGCGTGAAGCGTGCGGGGGAGAAGGGCCGGGCCGACTCCGGCACCGAGCCCGTGGTGAGCAGCTCGGCCATGATGTCGCCGGTCACCGGGGTCAGCAGCACACCGTTGCGGTGGTGGCCGGTGGCCAGCAGCAGACCGGGCAGCGCGCTGCGGCCGAGCAGCGGGGCGTTGTCGGGGGAGCCGGGGCGCAGGCCCGCGAGGGTCTCGACCAGCGGCAGTTCGGTGAGCCCCGGCACCAGCTCGTGGGCGTCGCGCAGCAGTTCGTAGACGCCGCCCGCGGTGACCGTGGTGTCCCAGCCGAGTTCCTCGCTGGTCGCGCCCACGACGAGCTCGCCGTTCTCGCGCGGCACGAGATACACCTGGCCGCCGCGCACCACGGCCCGCACCGTGCGGGAGAGGAACGGCGCGTAGCCCGGTGGGATGCGCAGCCGCAGGATCTGCCCCTTGACCGGGCGGACCGGCGGCAGGGCGTGCTCGGGGATGCCCGGCAGACCGCCGCTGCGGCTGCCCGCCGCGAGCACGGTCTGCTCGGCGGCGAGCACGGTGCCGTCGTCCAGCACCGCGCCGGTGGCGTGGTCCCGGACGGTCTCGATCCGGGCCACCGAACTCCGGTGCAGTGCCACGCCCGCGAGTTCGGCCGCGCGCAGCAGCGCGGCGGCCAGCCGGCGCGGATCGACCTGGTGGTCGCCGTCGACACGCAGTCCGCCTCGCACACCGGGCGCCAGCATCGGCTCCAGCCGGCGGCACTCCCGGCCGGACAGCCACTCGGACCGCAGGCCCAGCGACGTCTGGAAGGCGTGCAGTTCGCGCAGGTCGGCGCGGTCGTCGGCGTCCAGGGCGACGGCGAGCGTGCCGCACCGCCGGTAGCCGAGGCCCAGCCCGGTGGCGTCCTCCAGCTCGGCGGCGAAGGACGGATAGCGGCGGGCCGACGCGAGGTTGAGGTCGAGCAGCGTCTGCTCGCCGTACTGCAGCTCGGTGACGGCGGCCAGCATGCCGGCCGCGACATGCGCGGCACCGCCGCCCGGCGCCGGGTCGGCGACCGCGGTGCGCAGCCCGCGCTGCGCGGCGCGCCAGGCCGTGACGAGCCCGATGATTCCGCCGCCCACGACCAGTACGTCGTAGCGGTGGCGAGATGGATGCATGAGTGTCCCGCTCCTCCCTTCGCCGGCATGACCCGGATCAGGTTCGTACGGTCGGCGGCCGGTCAGCCGCCCTCTCAGCCCGGTACGTCCGGGCTCCCGCGAGTGCGTTAGCCCCGCCACCCTAGTACGCGGGCCCGAACGGCGGTAAGGGAGCACCGTTCGGGCGGGAGGGGAGTGCGGAGACAGGGGGATCGGATTTCGCACTGGTGGCCTGCCGGTAATCAATGGGGCGTTACGGTGATCGTGTGAGCCAGCCAAGCGCCGAGCGCGCAGTGATCGTCGGGGCCGGAATGGCCGGAGTGCAGACCGCTGTGTCGTTGCGGGAACAGGGGTGGCGCGGCGACATCACGCTGATCGGCGCCGAACCGCACGCACCGTACGACCGCCCGCCGCTGTCCAAGTCCGTACTCCTCGGCACGGCCGAGGGCTCGCCCTTCGACGTGGACTTCAACGGCCTCGGCGTCGAGTTGCTGCTCGGCCGGCACGTGAGCGCGCTGAGCGCCACGGAACGGCACGTGGTCACCGAAGAGGGCCTGGTCCGGTACGACCGGCTGGTGCTCGCCACCGGCGCCCACCCGGTGGCACTGCCCGGCAGCGAGGGCATCCCGGGCGTCTTCATGCTGCGCACCCTGGACGACGCCGCCGAGCTGCGGCCGGTGCTCGACGAGAAGCGCGACGTCGTCGTGGTCGGGGCGGGCTGGATCGGCGCGGAGTTCGCCACGGCGGCCCGCCAGGCGGGCTGCGCGGTGACCGTCGTCGAGGCGGCCGACCGGCCGCTGGCCGGAGTCCTGCCGGGCTCCGTCACCGACCACATGCGCGGCTGGTACGCGGAGGCGGGCGCCGAACTGATCACCGGGACCGCGGTAGCGGCCGTCGAGCCCGGCGCGGTGCTGCTCGCCGACGGGAGGCGGCTGCGGGCCGGGGCCGTCGTCGTCGGCATCGGCGCCCGGCCGGCCACCGGCTGGCTGGCGGGCTCCGGCGTCGAGCTGGGACCGGACCGCTCCGTGCTGGCCGACGACCGGCTGCGGACCTCCGTCGCCGATGTCTTCGCGGTGGGGGACTGCGCGTCCTTCCCGTCCGCGCGCTTCGGTGAGCGGCTGCTCGTCCACCACTGGGACAACGCGGTCCAGGGGCCGCGCGCCGCCGCCGCCAATGTGCTGGGCGGCGACGAGGTCTACGACCCGGTCCCGTATTTCTGGTCCGAGCAGTTCGGCCGTTTCGTGCAGTACGCGGGGCACCACTCCGCCACCGACACGATGCTGCTGCGCGGCGACCTGACCGGGCCCGCCTGGTCCGTCTGCTGGCTGCGGGACGGCGTGCTCGCGGCGCTGCTCGCCGTCGGCCGCCCGCGCGACCTGGCCCAGGGCCGCAAGCTCATCGAACGCGGCGCCCATCTCGACCCGGGCCTCGTCACCGACCCCGCGGTCCCGCTCAAGACCGCGGTACAGGCCACCCCCGGCAACAGCCCCGCGGGCGTCTGAGGCCAAAACCGGGCCTGCGCGTCAATTGTGGTCAAACCGTCAGGCCCGGCGGCGGCGAACCGGTACGCGGGTGCCCGTCAGGGATGGCACGCTTGTCCCGTGACCGAGATCGACGCAACGATTGATGCCCTCGTACCTTCCTGGCTGAACCTCCCGGAGGTCGCCGAGCGACTGGGTGTGCCCATCACCCGGGTCCGCCCGATGATCAAGGAGAAGCTGTTCCTGGCGATCCGCCGCGGTGAGAACCGGGTCCTGATGGTCCCCGCCGACTTCATCGGCGAGGGAAGCATCGTCAAGGGGCTGCCCGGCCTGCTGACGGTCCTCAAGGACAACGGCTTCAGCGACGAAGAGGTGCTGGAGTGGCTGTTCACCGCGGACCCGACGCTGCCCGGCACGCCCATCCAGGCACTGAAGGAGAACCGCGGGACCGAGGTGAAGCGCCGCGCCCAGGCGCTCGCCTTCTAGATCCCCTCAGCCGCCTGCCCGCAGGCCCGTAACGCAGCCAGGACCCGCAGCACCGAGGGGGAGCGCACCATGACCACGCCGAACACCGTCCGTGAGCGGTTCGCCGACGCCCGGCTGTACCTGTGCACCGACGCCAGGACCGGCCGGGGCGACCTGGCCGAGTTCGCGGACGCGGTGCTCGGCTCGGACGTCGACGTCATCCAGCTGCGCGCCAAGGGGATCGAGGCCCGCGACGAGCTGGACGCGCTCGCGGTCCTGGCCGACGCGTGCCGCCGGCACGGAAAACTGCTCGCGGTGAACGACCGGGCGGATGTCGCGCACGCGTCGGGCGCGGACGTGCTGCACCTGGGGCAGGGCGACCTGCCGGTACCCGCCGCTCGCGCGATCCTGGGCGAGGACGTGGTCATCGGACGGTCCTGCCACGCGGAGTCCGAGGCCGCGGCGGCCGCCGCGGAGCCCGGCGCGGACTACTTCTGCACCGGACCGGTCTGGCCCACCCCGACCAAGCCCGGCCGGCACGCGCCGGGCCTGGACCTGGTGCGGTACGCGGCCTCGCTGGAGACCGACCGGCCCTGGTTCGCGATCGGCGGGATCGACCTGGCCAACGTCGAGCAGGTGCTGGAGGCCGGGGCCCGGCGGATCGTCGTCGTCCGGGCGATCACCGAGGCCGACGACCCGGCCGCCGCGGCGGCCGCACTGGCGAAGATCGTCACCTCGTACGACGGCTGACCGCTCCCCCTGATGCGCCCCGCCACGGCCCGGTCACGCTCTGACCGATCGTGATCGGCCACCGGGTGTCCGACCGGCGTCCACTCCGTACCCCGCGCGTCACCAGCGCGTGTCCAAAGGATGGACGAGGGTGGGGCGCAAGCGGATAAATCGCCCGTCCTGGTTACGGGCGGTCGCGAGGCGCGGATACCCTTCGGGTATGGCCCTTGGGACAGCTTCCACCCGGACCGATCACGCGGTCACCATTCGTGAACTTCTCGCGTCCGGCGAGCGGTCGTATTCGTTCGAGTTCGCCGCGCCGAAGACCGAGAAGGGCGAGCGGACGCTCTGGAACGCCATCCGCCGCATCGAGGCGGTAGGGCCGACCTTCGTGTCCGTGACCTACGGAGCCGGCGGATCGTCCCGTGAGGGCACCGTCCGCGCCACCGACCGGATCGTCTCCGACACCACCCTGACCCCGGTCGCGCACCTGACGGCGGTCAACCACTCGATCGCCGAGCTGCGCAACATCATCGGGCAGTACGCCGACGCCGGGATCCGGAACATCCTCGCGGTGCGCGGCGACCCGCCCGGCGACCCGCTCGGCGAGTGGGTCAAGCACCCCCAGGGCCTGCTGTACGCCGCCGACCTGGTCCGGCTGATCAAGGAGTCCGGCGACTTCTGCGTCGGCGTCGCGGCATTCACCGAGATGCACCCGCGCTCCAGCGACTGGGAGTCCGACACCCGGAACTTCGTCGACAAGTGCCGCGCCGGGGCCGACTTCGCGATCACCCAGATGTTCTTCGACGCGGACGACTACTTCCGGCTGCGTGACCGGGTGGCCGCCGCCGGCTGCACGACCCCGATCATTCCCGAGGTCATGCCGGTCACCAACGTGCGACAGATCGAGCGCTTCGCTCAGCTCGGCAACGCGCCTTTCCCGCCGGAGCTGGCGGACCGTATCCTCGCGGTGAAGGACGATCCGGCGGCGGTGCGGGCGATCGGCATCGAGTTCACGACCGAGATGTGCCGGCGCCTGATGGCCGAGGACATCCCCGGACTCCACTTCATTACTCTTAACCACTCCACGGCGTCGCTGGAAATCTACGAGAATCTCGGTCTGCACCAGAGGTCGTGACCGCTCGTAAGGTGAGGAAGTGCGGACATGGGCTACACGCTGCTCTACATCGCGTTCGGCGTGGTCGCGCTGTGGCTGCTCGGTGAGGTGCTGCTGCAGTACAAGGCGCGGCTGCGCTGGCGGCTGCTCGCCTTCGCGGGATTCCTGGGAGTCGTCGGGGGTGTCTCGCTCCGCAACGCCATCGTCATCGCGGTCGGCGCCATCGCGTTCGGCACCGGCCAGACGTTCGTGACGATGTCCTACCGGCAGGGCTTCTCCACCGGCTGGGCGCTCGGCGGCAGCCCCGGCTCCAGCCGCCGCCGCAAGGGCACCCGCGGTGCGGGCGCCGGGGCGGGCGAGCCCGTCCTCGAGGTCAGCCCCATCGAGGAGGTGTCCGAGGGACCCGAACTGGCGACGGTCTACCAGGCGATGCCGGTGCTCGACGACACCGGCGAGTACGGGATCTACGACGGCCAGTCGTCCTACACCCCCGACCCGTACACCAGCGGTGGCTACGAGGGCTACGGCGCCCAGGGCTACGAGGGCTGGGGCGGTGGCGGCGAGCAGCAGCCGCAGCCCGCGGCGGCGGACGCGTACGCCTGGGGCGGTCAGCAGGACTACGACCCCGCCTACGCGGCTCCGTACCAGGACCCGGGCCAGCAGCAGTACACCCCGCAGTACGACCACGAGTTCGGCTACGACACGCCGCCCGGCGGTGTCTGGGTCCCGCAGCAGCAGTCCACCGAGCCGCAGTTCAACGAGCCGCAGTTCAACGACCCGCAGCAGCAGGCGTACATCCCGCAGCAGCCCCAGCAACCGCAGTACGAGCAGTCGCAGTACGCGGATCCGTACGACCCCTACCGCTACTAGGGCGTGTTGCGAAAGGAGCGCCGTTCGCCCGGAGGGCGTGGTCCACGGCGTCCGGTGGGTGCGCTCGCAAGGCGGAGGGTCGTCCTCGTACTGGACGTACGTGGACGAGCCCGACAACGCAGCGAGGGCGCGTGCCAGGCGTCGTGGGCCAGGCGGGACTTTCGCAACACGCCCTGGGACCGCTGCTCGGTCCTGACCGGTCCTGGGCGGATGGCCCTAGCGGCTGCCGCCCGGGCCGCCCGCGATCAGGTCCGCGACGATCGCGCCCGACATGCCGGCGTGCGCCAGGCCGCCGCCGGGGTGCGACCAGCCGCCCACGGAGTACAGCCCGGGGACGGCGGAGCGGTTGGCCGGGTGGAGATGCAGACCGCCCGCGCCCGCCAGGGCGGGGCCGGGCACCGCGCCGCCCGGGGCGCCGGTCTCCCGTTCGGTGTCGGCGGGGGTGCGCACCTCACGCCACAACTCCCGCTCGCGCAGACCCGGAACGGCCGCCTCTGCGGCCTTCACGACCCGCTCGGCGAAGTCCGCGGCGGCGCCGGGCGCCGCCCAGTCCGCCCCGCCGGCCGTCGTCGCCACGGTGACCTGGAGGGTCACCGCCTCGTGCGACGCGTCGGGGACCGTCGACGGGTCGTCGGGGCGCAGCACCGTCACGGTCGGGGAGTCGCAGGGCCCGGCGCCGGAGAAGACGGACTCCCACTCCGCGCGGCCGTCCGCCGCGTGCACCACGGTGCGGTGTGCGGTGCCCGCCGGTCGGGGACCCCGCAGCGCCAGGCACACCACGAACCTGCCGGGCATGCCTCCTGCGGCCTGGGGCTCCCCGGGAGCGGGCAGCGGGGCTCCCGCGACCACCGTGTCCGCGTCGATCCGCCGCCCGTCGGCGAGGTCGAGACCGCAGGCCCGGCCGTCCTCCGCGGTCCTGACCCCGAGGACCTCTGCGCCGAAGTGGAACTCGACCTTGCGCGCCAGGCACCGCTCGTACACCGCGTCGGCGAGGGCCCGCATACCGCCGCTCACGTACCAGGCGCCGAAGGTCTGCTCCATGTACGGCAGCACGGTGGCGCTCGCCGGGACGGTGCGCGGGTCGAAGCCGTACGCGAGGGCGTAACTCGTCAGCAGGGCGGCTGCCCTGGGGTCGGCCAGCTCGCGTTCGGCGACGGAGGCGAGGGACGGGGCGCCGCGGCGGAACAGCCCGCGCCGCACGGCGGGGTAGGGGTCGCGGCCCAGCGGGGTGGTGTCGGCCGCCAGGGCGTCCTCCAGGAGCGGGCGGCGGGTGGCCTCCCAGACCTCGCGGGCCCGGCCGGTCACCTCGCTCCAGCGCTCGCCGGCGCCCGCGCCGAACGCGCCGTCCAGCGCGCTGATGACGCCCGCGCGGGTGGCGTTCGGCAGCGACACGGCCGTGCCGTCCGGGAAGAGATGCCGGCTCGCCGGATCGACCTGCGCCAGGCCGACGCGGCTCTCCAGCGGTTCCTTGCCGGTCTTGACGAACAGATCGCGGTAGACGGCGGGCAGTTGGAGCAGACCGGGACCGGTGTCGAAGGTGAAGCCGTCCCGGGCGAACCTTCCGACGGCTCCGCCGTACGTCGCCGAGCGCTCGTAGACCGCCACCCGGTGGCCGCCGACGGCCAGCCGGGCCGCCGTCGCCATTGCGCCCATACCCGCGCCGATTACCGCGATCCGTGCCATGTCAGGGACTGTATCGGGCGGCACCGACAGCGCCGTCCGGCAGGTCGTCTCAGGTCGGCGCGACCAGCCGCTTCTCCGCGCGCCGGGCCTTCCAGCGGCGCAGGAAGCGGCGGATCCGGGAGAACAGGAAGACGACCGTGATGATGCCGAGCACCAGTATCGTGCCCGCGATGATCGCGGCGGCGAGCGGATGGAAGAGCGCGAAGACGATGATCGCGGAGACACCGAGGTCCTCGGCGAGGCTGAGGACGATGTTGCTGGCCGGTTCGGGCGAGGTGTTGACCGCTATCCGCGTACCGGCCTTGACGAGGTGGCTGGCGAGCGCCGTCGAGCCGCCGATCGCGGCGGCGGCCAGCTCCGGCAGCGAACCGTTCTGCCCGGCGAGCAGCGCCGCGACCACCGCTCCGGCGACCGGGCGGATGACGGTGTGCACCACGTCCCACGCCGAGTCCACGAACGGGATCTTGTCGGCGACGGCCTCGCACAGGAACAGCACCCCGGCCACGATCAGCACATCGGGCCGCTCCAGGGACGCGGGTACCTCGTCGGTGACCCCGGTCGCGCCCATCAGGCCGAGCAGGAACACCACGGCGTAGGCGTTGATCCCGCTCGCCCAGCCGCTGGTGAACACGAGCGGAAGTACCGACATGATCCGGATCGTAGCGAACCGTCCACAGGGCGCGGAGGCGAAACCACGCAGTTATGAGTACTGGTACCTAGACGAAGACTTGAGTAGGAGCGCGGATGAGCCGCGGCCCCCGTTCGGGAGAAGGTAGGGGCACGGACGGGCGCGGTGCCGGTACCGCCGACACGGGGCGGCGGAGCAGGGGCGGCCCGGACGCAACGGGGGTGCACGGGTAGCGCTGTTCTGGCACGGTCCGAAGGGGGATCGGGACGTGCCAGAACAGCGCTCACTCATGTCCGCTCAGCCATCTCGTTCCGTCAGGTCCGCCGTGAGTCGCCGCTGACCCGGCCCTGCAGCAGCCGGGACAGGGCGGAGTGCACGTCGTCGATACTGCGGTGCGACTGGAACGCCTGCCAGTCCAGGGCGGCGACCAGCACCATCCCGAAGAGCGCTGACGCGGTGAGCGGTACGTCGATCTCGTCGCTGAGCTCCCCGTTGTCCACCGCCTCGCGCAGCACCTTCTCCACCACCGCGACCGCCTCCTGGCGGACCAGCATCAGCGTGTCCTGCCAGGCGCGGTTGGTCCGCCACAGCTCGGCGACGTACAGCTGGGTGAAGGACGGGTAGCGGGCGATGAACGCCAGCCCGGCCCGGATCTGCGCGTCCAGCGCGTCGACCCGGGTGCCGCCGCGCGCCGCCACCTCGTCGGCGGCGTCCCGCAGCGAGACGGTGAGCAGCCCGACGCCGTGCTGGAGCAGCTGCTCGAACAATTCGTTCTTGCTGGCGAAGTTGTAGTAGACGGTGCCCTTGGCGACGCCGGCCCGCTCGGCGATCTCCTCCACCGTGGTGGCGGAGAAGCCCTGCTCGGCGATGAGTGTGACGGCGGCCTCGTAGAGCTTCTGCCGCGTGGCCTGACGACGTGCGGTGGTCATGGCGTCGATTGTCCCTGCCCGGGACGGCCCCGGCTCACAGGGTCAGCTCCGGGTGCAGCCGGTCCACGGTCCACACCTGCTTGGCGCGGGCGGTCAGGGTGGTGAGCGCCAGTGCGGCGCCGGTGAAGGCGAGGAGCACCAGGCAGGCCCGCCAGACCGGCCAGAGGTCGCCGCCGGTGATCAGGTGGCGGAGCCCCTCGACGACGTAGCTCATGGGCAGGAACGGGTGGATGGCACCGAAGAAGCCGGGGCTGGTCTGCACCGGATAGGTGCCGCCCGCCGAGGTCAGCTGCAGCATCAGCATCGCCAGGGTGAGCACCCGTCCGGCCGGGCCGAACCGGGCGCCCAGGAACTGGATGATGGCGGCGAAGCAGCCCGCGGCCAGCAGCAGGAAGCCGATCGTGCCGGCGGCGCGGGCCATCTGCAGCCCGACCACCCAGTGCAGCACCGACATCAGCGCCAGCACCTGCGCCACCCCGACCGCGGCCACCGGCAGCCAGCCGGCCAGCGCTATCCGCCAGGACGCGGCCCCGGCGGCGAGCGCCCGGCGGTTCATCGGCTGGAAGAGCATGTAGCCGACCATCGCGCCGACCCACAGGGAGAGCGGGATGAAGTACGGGGCGAGCCCCTCGCCGTAGTTGGACGCCTGGTGCAGGGACTGCGAGGCGAGCTGTACGGGGTCGGCCATCACCGCGGTGCGCGCGTCGCGCTCCTGGGCGTCGTAGTCCGGGATCTTGTCGACGCCCTCGTGCAGACCGGTGGCGAGCTGCCCGCTGCCGGTGGAGAGCTGCGTCAGACCGGTGGTGAGGCGGTTGCTGCCGGTGGCGAGCTGGTACATGCCGCCGCTGAGGGTGTCGGCGCCCTGGGAGAGGGTGCCGATGCCCTTGTCGAGGGTGCGGGCGCCGCCGGCCGCCGTGTGGGCGCCCGAGGCGACCTGGTGGGCCCCGGTGTTGAGCCGGTTGATGTCCTTCACGGCGCCGTTGATGTCCGAGGACAGGTGCGGCGCGGCGGCGGCCAGTTCCTGGGCGTAGTCGTGCAGCTTGCCCAGGTCGGTGGCGAGCTGGTCGAACGACGCCGGGCCGCTGACCTGCGCGTTGAGCCGCTCGGCCAGTGTCGCGGCCTCGGCCGCCTTGTCCGCGGCGCGCTTCAGCGCGACGCAGTCTCCGGTGGCGGGGGTTGCGGCGCACTGCTTCGTGTACTGCTGCCGTACGAGGTCGGCAGCGGTCCTGGACGCCTTGGCGGCGTCCGGTGCCAGCGCGGCGATCGTGTCCAGATGGTCCTTGATCGCCTGCGATCCGTCGGCGACGACCCGGGAGACCTCGCCGATCTCCCGGGTGTGGGCCTTCACGAACGCGATCTTGTCGGAGGCGCCGTTCACCGCGTCCACGAGCCGCTGGGTGCCGGACGCGACCTGGCCCGCGCCGGAGTCGAGCGTGGTGAGACCGGTGGCCAGGTCGCCGCTGCCCTTCCTGGCGTCCTTGAGGCCCGCGGCGAGCCGGCCCGCGCCCTGCTCGGCCTTGCGGATGCCGGAGCCGAGCTCCTTCGAGCCCTGCTCGGCGCTGCCCGCGCCGCCGGCCACGTCGGACGCGCCCTTCGCGGCCTGCTGCGTCTTGTCGTGCAGATCGGCGAACGACACGAAGATCCGGTCGTAGAAGCCGCGCGAGGCGCCGGCCGAGGTGGCCGCCCTGACCTGCGAGAACACACTGCGGGAGATCTGTCCGACGATGTAGTTGTTGGAGTCGTTGGTGCGCACCTGCAGGGCGCCGGTCTCCGGGTGGTTGCCCGAGCTGGACGCGATCCGCTCGCTGAAGTCGGCGGGGATGGTGAGCGTCAGGTAGTACGAGCCGTTCTCCAGGCCCTTCGTGGCGTCGGCGGAGTCCGTCTCCTGCCAGTCGAAGGTGGCCGTGTCGTGCAGCTTGGCGGCGAGTTCGTCGCCCGCCGCGATCTTCTTGCCGCCGGCGGTCGCGCCGCGGTCGGCGTTCACCAGGGCGACGGGGATCTTGTCGAGCCGCCCGTACGGATCCCAGAAGGACCACAGGTACAGGGCGCCGTAGAGCAGCGGCAGCAGCAGGAGGGCGGCCATGGCCGCCCTCGGCAGCCGGCCCCGGCCGAACTTCTTCAGCTCAAGCGCGGCGAGCTTCGGTGCACGCATCGACGGCCTCCTCTTCGGTCTCTTCGGTCGCGTCGGCGGTCCGGTCGGTGGTCAGGTCGGCGGTGGTGCCCTGTGCGGTCCCGGTGGCCCGGGTGGGGACCACGAGCGCGTCCCCGGGCGCCCTGGTGCAGACGCCGAGGACGGTGGTGCCCGCGTCGGCGACCGAGCGCAGCATCGACCAGGCCAGCTCGCGGTCGGTGTCGCCGAGCTTGTGGTCGACGTCGTCGATCCCGAGCACCTGCGGGCGTGGCAGCAGTGCGAGGGCGACGCCCAGCCGCAGTGCCTCCAGCCGTTCCAGATCGCGTACGGCCGTCCGCTCGCCCTTCACCAGCGAGTCCAGGTCGAGCCCCGCGGCCTTGAGGGCCGCCGCCACATCGGCGCGGTCGCGCGCGGCGCGGGAGGCGAACCTGCGCTGCAGCAGCACCCTCTCGCGCAGATGCTCGGCGACGGTGAGGGCCGGTTCGAGGGCGGAGATGCCGTCGACGGGACCGAGAGCACTGATCCGGCGTACAGCGGGCATGCGCCGGGGGAGGGGGTGTCCGTGGACCTCCGCCTGTCCCTCGGTGGCCTTCATGCGGCCGGTGAGCGCCAGCATCAGGCAGGTGCGACCGGTGCCCGACGGGCCCTCGACGGCGATCAGCGTGCCGGCGGGCGCGCTGAACGACACCTCCCCGAACACCCGCCCACGCGGGCCGCGCAGCCCGTACCCCTCCGCGGTGATCACGAGTCACTCTCCTCTTTTGAACTGACTGGTCAGTACAAAAGACAAGTATGCAGCATCGCGGGGAGGGGCCCGCCGCAGGGGTGGGCGAACACCTGTGCTAAGGGCATTTCCGCAGGTCAGGGCCGATTGTCAGTGGTGTGCCCCACTATGTGTCGTACGAAGACAGGAGGCTCGTCATGGCTGCTCACGTAAGCGACATCCATCCCGTGCTGCGCCGTGCGGCGGCTCCGCCCGCCGCGCTCGACCTGCTCACCCAGGCCCACCTCGGACTCGACGAGGCGGCCGTCCTGGAAACCCCCAACGAGCGCTACGCCACCGCCCACCTCGCCGCACTGCGGACCGCCGCCGCGGTGCTGGCCGTGCGGGGCCGGCCCGAGCCGGGCCCCAGGCGGCGACAGCGGATACGCAGCGCCTGGGAGGTGCTGCCCGAAGTCGCGCCGGAGCTCAGCGAATGGAGCGCCATGTTCGAGTACGGCGCCCGCCGCCGGGCGCGCGCCGAAGCCGGCATCGAGGGCGCCGCCACCTGGCGGGACGCGGACGATCTGCTGCGCGCCGCCGGCATGTTCCTGCGCCTGGTGGAACGGATGCTGGTGCTCCAGCCCACCCTGCCCGCTGAACTGCGCGACGGCCTGCCGCCCGCCCTGCCGCAGCAGAAGGCCAATTGATCGGCCATGGGGTACCGCACGGATAGAGTGAAGTCGCTCGTTCCAGCCAGTCGTCCGCGAGGAGCCGCCCGCCATGTCCCGTGAAGGAGTGGTGGATCCGATCCGCCCCCGAGCGTCCCTCCGTACCGCCGTGGTCTGGGAGGTCCTGCGCGACGCACTGGAGCGGCAGGCCAAGACCGGCGGCCGCGACGCCGAAGAGCCGCTGGACGTGCTCGACACCGGGGGCGGCACCGGAAACTTCGCGGTGCCCGTGGCGCGCCTCGGCCACCGGGTCACCGTCGTCGACCCGAGCCCGGACGCGCTCTTCGCGCTGGAGCGCCGGGCCGCCGAAGCCGGGGTGACCGACCGGGTCCGCGGCGTCCAGGGCGACACCCACGGCCTGCTCGACGTCGTCGAGCCCGGCAGCTACGACGTCGTGCTGTGCCACGGTGTCCTGGAGTACGTCGACGACCCGGGCGAGGGCATCCGCAACGCCGTCGGCGCGCTCCGCCCGGCCGGGGCGCTCAGCCTGCTGGCCGCCGGCCGCGGCGGCGCCGTGCTGGCCCGGGCCATCGCCGGCCACTTCACCGAGGCCCAGCACGCCATAGGGGATCCGGACGGCCGATGGGGCGACGGGGACTCGCTCCCGCGCCGCTTCACCGCCGAGCAGCTGACCCGCCTGGTCTCCGACGCCGGCCTGCGGGTCGGCGCGGTGCACGGCGTCCGGGTCTTCGCCGACCTGGTCCCGGGCGTGCTGGTGGACACCGAGCCGGGCGCCCTGGAAGCGCTGCTCAAGCTGGAACTGGCCGCCGCGGAGCAGCCCGCGTTCCACTCGATCGCCACTCAACTGCACGTCCTCGCGGACCGCGGCTGACCCGGCCACCGGCCACAGCGCCAGGAGTAGTCGGTCACAGGCCGCCCGGTCAGCCGTTCAGGACCGTATGCTGGCATGACGTAACGGCGGACGGGGAATGAAGCCCCCGTCGGATTGGCGTAGTGGGGCGGGTTTCACGGGGGCGAATCCCTGCCTATCCTTGAATAAGGGTCGGACCGGTCGCCCCCGCGACCGACGAGTAGGAGGACTCCGTGCCGCTCTCGGAGCACGAGCAGCGCATGCTCGAGCAGATGGAGCGAGCGCTGTACGCCGAAGATCCCAAGTTCGCGTCGGCGCTTGAGGGAAGCGGGCTGCGCACCTATACCCGGCGGCGCGTCTACCAAGCCGTAGCGGGCTTCCTGGTGGGTATCGCGCTGCTGATGGCTGGAATGATCAAGCAGCAGCCCTGGATCAGTGTGGTCGGTTTCCTCGTCATGCTGGCTTGTGCCGTGCTCGCGGTCACGGGCTGGCGGAAGGCCGGCAAACCCGGTGAGCAGCAGCCCGCCGCAACCACCGGCCGAGGCCACCCCCGTCGCAGGGGGAAGGTCATGGACCGGATCGAGGAACGCTGGCAGCGCCGCAGGGACGGGCAGGAAAGCTAGGCCCACCCGGCCGCCGCCCAGGCAGAGGGTTCTCAACAGTTCTCAGAATGACGACGAGGGGCGCGGAACCGGAAACCGGTTCCGCGCCCCTCGTCATGTCCGGCCCCGGTAGGCCCGGACGCCCGGTACGCCGCGCTGCCGCGCCTAGGACGCCTGCCGTGACGGCCGCCGGACCGCGTCCGCGGCCCGCCGGACGGCCGCCGACCAGCGCCGCGTCGCCACCGACCACTGCTCCGACAGCCGCCAGATCACCCGTGCGGCCGAACGTGGCAGGAGAACCGCGCGCAGCCGTCCGCGCCGCCCGGCCGTCCGGTGCAGCCCGGCCCGTACCTGGTGCACATCCGCCGCCAGCCCGGCCACCGGCCGCGGCCTGGGCGAGTACAGCACCTGCTCCACGGCGGCCGCGACCTGTCCGGCGGCCAGCGCCGCCGCCTCGTCGAGCTCGCCCTCCCGCACCAGCCGGGCGGTGGCCCGGCGCGGTGTCTCGGAGTCGTCGGGCAGGATCCCGTAGTCCCACGCGGTGTCGACGAGCTCCCGCCAGGCCGCGAGCGTCCTGGCACCGTCCGCCTGGCCGTGGCCGACGCCGAGCCGCCGGGACCGCTCACGGCGGCGCCACAGCAGCGGCAGCAGGGGCGCACCGACCACCACCAGCGCCAGCAGGGCGATGCCCGCCAGCCGGCCGGCGCTGATCCCGGTGTCGGTCGGTCCGCTGCCCGTGTCCTGGCCGACCGGGGTGCAGTCGCCCAGCGCCTTGTCCTTGACCGAGCAGCTCGCCGAGGCCGAGGCGCCGACGCTCGGTGCCGCCGATTTGCCGGGCTCCGGGACGACTGGGCCGCCGCCGGGGTTCGACGGCTGGTCCACCGTGTAGCTGGGGGCGGTGCCGCGGGACGGGGTGGGCTCGAAGCGGGTCCAGCCGACGCCCTCGAAGTACAGCTCGGGCCAGGCGTGCGCGTCCTGGAGTCCCACCGAGACGCTGCCGTCGGACCGGGGCCCGTTGCCCGGCGCGAAGCCGACCGCGACGCGGGCCGGGATGTGCAGGGTGCGGGCCATCGCCGCCATGGTGAAGGCGAAGTGGACGCAGAACCCCTGCTTGTCCCGGAGGAAGTTGGCGATCGCGTCGACCCCGGTGCCCGAGCGGACCTGCGTGCTGTACCGGAAGTCCCCGGAGTGGAAGTACTTCTGCAGGGCCACGGCCTGCTCGTAAGGGTTCGCCGCACCGCGCGTCACCTCCAGCGCGGTCCTGCTGACCACCTCCGGCAGGGTGTCCGGGACCTGGGTGTACTCCTGCTTGAAGGTGGCCGCCGGATCGGGTGCCGTGGCGAGCTGCGCCGCCGTCGGCTGCACCAGCAGGCTGGTGACCTTGTACTTCACGCCCTTGGTCGTCTGCTTGCGGTCACCGACGACCGTGCGCCCCTCCTTGTCGAACCGCCAGCGGCCGTCGACCTTCAGCTTTTCGACGGGGTAGGGGAGCGGCAGCCAGCTCTGCGCGTAGTTCCCGTCGGCGGCGAGCGAGGTGACGACCTCGGTCGTCTTCACCTCGGGGCCCAGCCCGGCCGGGACCGGGAACACCTCGGGGATCTCGGTCACCGGGCGCTCGGAGGAACGCCACTGCGTGCCGTCGAACTTGTCGAGCGCGACGATGCGCAGATACATGTCCGTCGTGCTGGGCGCGTTCGTGCGATACGACAGGACCTCGCGGTTGGTCGGCTGGTTGAGGCTGTCCTGCAGCGCCACCACCGGGTTGACCGACGAGGAGTTGGCACCGCCGAAGCCGGGTCCCGTGCCGGTGCCCGACGGGTCGAGCAGCCCGCTGCCCAGCGAGGGCAGCACGGCGGGGGCGATCAGCGCGATGCCCAGCGCCATCGCCCCGATCCGGCGGCCGGTGCGGACCGGTGCCACGACCGAGCCCTCGGACCGGGTCCCCGAAGCGCCGGCCCAGCCGGTGGACGGCGGACCGCCGCCGAAGACCCGGCCCCAGCGCGACAGCCGGTCCCGGCCCTCGGCGAGGAGCAGCAGCAGATAGCCGGCCGCCGCGATCAGGAACCACAGCCAGCGGCTGCCGCTGCCGGCCAGACCGGAGGCGACGGAGTACAGCGCGAGCAGCGGCAGCCCGGCCGGGGCGGCGCTGCCGTACGTCACCGCCATCGCGTCCACGGCCAGCGCGATCACCAGCACACCGGCGACCAGTAGCAGCCGGATGCCCGGGGTCACCGGGGCGGGGATGGCGAATTGGCTGACGTCCCGCAGTCCGTCACCGAGCCGGTCGCCGAGCCCCACGAACGCCTTGGGGCCGGGCAGGATGCCGCCGACCGCCTGCTTCGAGACGAACATCATGGTCAGTATCAGCAGGCTGACCAGGGCCTGCGCCAGCACGGTCAGCGGCCTGGCCAGTGGTACTCGCCGGGCCAGCGCGCCGACGCAGGACTGGAGCGTGACGAGGAAGGCCGCCTGCAGGATCCAGCCGGTCGGGGTGGCCAGCGGCAGCAGGGAGCAGGCCGCCATGATCGACGCCGCCGCGGCGCAGACCGTCAGCCGTGCGCGTCCGCTCATGAGCTCGCTCCCGCCTCTTCACGCGAGCGGTACCGGTCCGCCAGCTGCCACAGCGAGGGCAGTCCCTCGCCCGGTGGCACCGGCAGTACCGTCCAGCCGGCCTCGCGCAGCATCCGCACGGCCCGCCGGGCACCGGTGTCCGCGGCCGTGCCCGGACCGTCGCCGCCGTTCACGCCGGAGCCACCGGGGGAGCCGGAGGCCGCGGGGCCGCCGCCGGCCGCCGGTACTTCGGGGTACGGGTCCACGGCGTCGCGTGACGCCCATGCGGAACTGTCCAGGACGAACGCCACCGCGCCGCCGGCCCGCTGGCGCATCCGTCCGACGATCGTCGCCTGCTCCTCGTCCAGGTCCCCCAGGAAGGCCACCAGCAGCCCCTCGCTGCCGACCCGCAGCACGTCGTGCGCCCGGGAGAATCCGCCGCCGTCCGAGTGCTCGACCACCGCGAGGGTGTCGAGCAGCACTCCTGCGGTGTCGGAGGAGTCGCCGCCGAAACCGCCCTCGGGGCCCGGGACGCTGCTGCCGGTGTCGGTCAGCAGCCGCACCGAGTAGCCGCGCTCCAGCATGTGCGTCGAGACCGAGGCCGCTCCGGACACCGCCCATTCGAAGGCGGAGTCGGGTCCGGCGCCGTAGAAGGCGAGCCGCCGGGTGTCCACCAGCACGGTGCAGCGGGCCTTGTGCGGCTGCTCCTCGCGGCGCACCATCAGCTCGCCGTACTTCGCGGTGGAGCGCCAGTGCACCCGCCGCAGGTCGTCGCCGTGCCGGTAGCCGCGCGGGATAGCGTCGTCCTCGCCGGCCAGCGACAGCGAGCGGGTGCGGCTGTCGCCGTAGCCGGACGCCTCGCCCGCGAGCCGGACCGCGGGCAGCGGCTCCACCCGGGGCACCACGGTCAGGGTGTCGAAGGCGCTGAACGACCGGGTCAGCTCGCACATGCCGAAGGGGTCCGTCAGCCGCAGCTGCAGCGGCCCCAGCGGATAGCGCCCGCGCAGATCGGAGCGGACCCGGTAGGACACCTCGCGGTGGCCGCCCGGCTCCACCCGGTCCAGCACGAAGCGCGGCCGCGGCCCGAGCACGTACGGCACCCGGTCCTGCAGCATCAGCAGTCCGGTGGGGATGCGCGAGACGTTGTCGACCCGCAGGTGCACCCGCGCCTCGGACATCGCGGGCACCCGCGACGGCGCGAGCCGCCGGCTGCCCGCCACCCGGTAGCGCGTGCGGTACAGGACCGCGACGCAGACCAGCGGCAGCACCGCCAGCAGCAGCCCGACCCGCAGCAGGTCCGGCTGCCCCAGCACGTAGGCGCAGATGGCCGCCGCGACCCCGGCCGCGAAGAAGGACCGTCCGCGCGTGGTCAGCCCCGACAACGCCGTACGGAAACCTCCCGCGGCCTGCGGGTCGGTGGACATCACAAGCCCCGGACGCCGGGCGGCTGGGCGCTCTGCGCCTGCCGCCATTGCGCTGCGGACGCCGCCGTGGCCGGGGAGGCGGACGGGTCGGGGACCGGTGTGCGCTGCAGGATCTCCGCGACGACCTGCTCGGGCGTCCGCCGGTTCAGCTGCGCCTGCGCGGTCGGCAGCAACCGGTGCGCCAGTACCGCGGGGGCGAGCGTCTGCACGTCGTCCGGCAGGACGAAGTCCCGGCCGTCCAGCGCCGCCGAGGCGCGGGCCGCCCGCACCAGGTGCAGGGTCGCGCGCGGCGAGGCGCCGAGCCGCAGGTCCGGGTGGTGCCGGGTGGCACCGACCAGGGCGACGGCGTAGCGCCGCACGGGGTCCGACACATGCACCGTGCGCACCGCTTCGATCAGCTTCACGATCTCGTGGGCGTGCGCCACCGGCTGCAGATCGTCCAGCGGCGGCGTACCGCCGTGCACGTCGAGCATCTGCAGTTCGGCCTCCGGGCTCGGGTAGCCGATCGACACCCGGGCCATGAAGCGGTCGCGCTGCGCCTCGGGCAGCGGATAGGTGCCCTCCATCTCCACCGGGTTCTGGGTGGCGATGACCATGAACGGGTTGGGCAGCTCGTACGTGGTGCCGTCGACGGTGACCTGCCGCTCCTCCATCGACTCCAGCAGCGCCGACTGGGTCTTCGGCGAGGCCCGGTTGATCTCGTCCCCGACCACGATCTGCGCGAAGATCGCCCCCGGCTTGAACTCGAAGTCCCGCCGCTGCTGGTCGAAGACGCTCACTCCGGTGATGTCGGAGGGCAGCAGGTCGGGCGTGAACTGGATACGCCGCACCGAGCAGTCGATGGACCGCGCGAGCGCCTTGGCCAGCATCGTCTTCCCGACCCCCGGCACATCCTCGATCAGGAGGTGCCCCTCTGCCAGCATCACGGTCAGCGAAAGCCGTACGACCTCGGGCTTGCCCTCGATCACGTTCTCCACGGACCGGCGCACCCGCTCCGCCGTCGTGGTCAGATCGCTGAGGCTGGCTCGCGCGTCATAGGTCGTCACCCGGTTCTCCTCGGCCTGTTCATTGGGGCGCGGCCAACCACGGACCGGCCCCTCCCCGAATGCGGTGCACCACGCGCCCTGACGGGCGAGGGGGTGCCGCACGTTGCATTGTTCCCTTGAACAGCGCCCCGCGTCACTCGCCTGCCGTTACTTGGCCGTGATTTCCCGCATCAGACCGGTGTGGACGTCGAACACAAAACCGCGTACATCGTCCGTGTGCGCCAGGAACGGGGACGTACGCACCCGCGCCATCGACTGGCGTACGTCCTGGTCGATGTCGGTGAACGCCTCGACCGACCAGGTCGGACGCTGGCCGACCTCGTGCTCCAGCTCGGTCCTGAAGTCCTCGGTGATGCTCTGCAGGCCGCAGCCCGTGTGGTGGATGAGGACCACCGAACGGGTGCCGAGAGCCCGCTGGCTGATGGTCAGCGAGCGGATGGTGTCGTCGGTGACGACACCGCCCGCGTTGCGGATGGTGTGGCAGTCGCCCAGGTCGAGGCCCAGTGCGGCGTGCAGGTCGAGGCGGGCGTCCATGCACGCGACGACGGCGACGCCCAGGACCGGCCGGGCATCCATGCCGGGGTCGTGGAAGGCGACGGCGTAGCGCTCGTTGGCGCCCACGAGCCGGTCGATGACGGAGGCGGATTCGGAGGCGGGCTCGGAGCCGGGTCCGGATGGCTGCGCTGCGGATATCGACATGTGACTGACGTTAGAGGGCGCGGACCCGTCCCACCTGCTGCAGGGGCGGGAAAAAGTCGGTCAATTGGCCGCTGTGTGAGGTAACCCACAGGCGTCGTGCCCCTCACCCCTGGGGGTGAGGCGCGCGGGCCGTTGATTGCGTTGACCGTGGGGCTTAGTGGAGTAAAGTGGCGCGAAATGGGGTCTCCCCGCCGCAGGTAGGGGCAGCTCCCGTTCTCGACAGGGGTCCCGGTCTCCCGACGGGGATCCCGTCCGGTTACCGACAGGGCCCCGGCGGGCCCGGCTGCGGGAGGTGTGGGTGTTCCTCGGAACGTACGCGCCGCGACTCGACGACAAGAGCCGCCTCGTCCTGCCCGCGAAATTCCGGGAGCAGCTCGCCCAGGGCCTGGTGATCACCAAGGGTCAGGAGCGCTGCCTGTACGTATGGCCGCTGCGCGGATTCCAGGCCGTCACCGAGGAACTGCGCCGGGCGCCCCTGACGTCCAAGCCCGCAAGGGACTACATGCGGGTGCTGTTCGCCGGAGCCACCGACGAGGTGCCCGACAAGCAGGGCCGGATCACCGTCCCGCAGCCGCTGCGGGAGTACGCCGGGCTGGACCGCGACTGTGCGGTCATCGGCGCCAACACCCGGGTCGAGGTGTGGTCCGCCCAGGCCTGGGACCGCTACCTGGCGGCGCAGGAAGACACCTTTTCGGCCCTGTCCGAGGAGGTTCCGACCGGATTACTGTGACCCCGGCCCCTACTCGCAGCGTCACCACGGTGTACGTATGGCTCGGCCTCCTCCCGCTCTCCGGCTCCACTGGCACTACTTCCCCGGCGCCAGAGGGCCACTTCCCTCCCGAGCGGGCGGGGACCAGGCCATATGTCGAAGCAGTCGAAGAAGTCGAAGAACCGAGAAGGGCCCCATGAGCGCCGTCCCCGCCCCGCAGTCCGAGCCGCATGGCGCCCCCGCGGACCCCGCCACCACCGAGCCCACCGGGTCCGGCGAGTCCGCCGAGGCCACCCCCGCGAAGCATGTGCCCGTGATGCTGCGCCGCTGCCTGGACCTGCTGGCTCCCGCGCTGGCCGCACCGGGCGCCGTGGTCGTGGACGCGACGCTGGGGCTCGGCGGCCACAGCGAGGCGCTGCTGACCACGTTCCCGTCGGCCCGGCTGGTCGCCATCGACCGCGACCCCGCCGCGCTCAAGCTCTCCGCCGAGCGGCTGGCGCCGTTCGGCGACCGGGCCACGCTGGTGCACGCGGTCTACGACGAGCTGGCGGACGTCCTCGCCCGGCTCGGCATCCCCAAGGTCCAGGGCGTGCTGTTCGATCTCGGCGTCTCCTCCATGCAGCTGGACGAGGCGGACCGCGGCTTCGCCTACGCGCAGGACGCCCCGCTCGACATGCGGATGGACCAGACGACCGGCATCAGCGCCGCCGAGGTGCTCAACACCTACCCGCCGGGCGACCTGGTGCGGATCCTGCGCACCTACGGCGAGGAGAAGTACGCCCGCAAGATCGTCGACGCGGTCGTCAAACAGCGTGTGAAGGAACCGTTCACCAACAGCGCGCGGCTGGTCGACCTCATCCGCGAGGTGCTCCCGCAGGCGGCCAAGCGCACCGGCGGCAACCCCGCCAAGCGCACCTTCCAGGCGCTGCGCATCGAGGTCAACGCCGAGCTCGCCGCGGTCGAGGGCGCGATCCCCGCGGCGATCGGCGCCCTCGCGGTCGGCGGCCGGATCGCCGTGCTGTCGTACCAGTCGCTGGAGGACCGCATCGTCAAGCAGGCGTTCGCGGCGGGCGCGGCCAACACCGCCCCGCCCGGCCTGCCCGTGGTGCCCGAGCAGTACCAGCCCCGGCTGAAGCTGCTCACCCGCGGCGCGGAACTGCCGACCGAGGAGGAGATCGCGGAGAACAAGCGCGCCACCCCGGCCCGGCTGCGGGGCGCGGAACGGATCCGCGAGGAGGCGCTGTGAGGGCGGCCCGGTCGGCCACGGCGGCCCGCGCGCCCTTCGTCCTGCTGGTGGTGGCGCTGCTGGCCGGCGGCCTCATCTCGCTGCTCCTGCTGAACGGGGCCGTCAACCAGGACTCCTTCGAGCTCAACCGGCTGCAGAAGGACACCACCACGTACACCGACGAGGAGCAGGCGCTCCAGCAGGACGTGGACCGGTACAAGGCGCCCGACGCGCTCGACCGCCGCGCCCGCGAGCTGGGCATGGTGCCCGGCGGCAACCCCGCCTTCCTGAACCCGGACGGCACCGTGCGCGGCGACCCCACCGAGGCCGAGGCCGCGCCGACCGCGGCACCCGTCCGCACCCAGGCGCCGCCCAGCACGGCCCCCACCACGAACGCCCCCGCCACGAACGGCACCCCCGCCACGAAGCCGTCCGGCGGCGCGCAATCGCCGACCCCCCACGGCTCCCAGACGTCCCAGACCACCGGCAGGTGACCTCGTGACCAGTCCCCGCATCCTGCGCACCGCTCCGGGGGACGGTGCGCATGAGTGAGCCGAGGCGCCCGCAGCGCGGGCGGCTGCCGGGCCCCGGCGGGCCGCGGAAGGCCGGGGCGCCGGGAGCGGCCGGACCGGGCTCGCAGCGGTCGCAGGACGCCAGGAGACCGG
>NZ_JAAGLX010000035.1:0-97268 GCF_010548325.1 Streptomyces sp. SID13666
CGGCGGGGTCGCGTTGGCGTCGCCGAGGGCGCTCGGCAGCAGGGCGGCGAGCAGCGCGACGATCGCGACGAGCGCCCGGCGTCCGCGGCGCTCCCAGTCCGGGCCGTAGGCGGCGCCGGCCGCCGCTTCGAGTTCGGTGAGGAAGGCGGCGGCGCTCACCGGTCGTTCTTCGGCGCTCTTGGCGAGCCCGTGCCCGATCAGCGCCCGCAGTTCCTCGGGCGCGCGGTGCTCCGGAATCGGCGCGGTGATGTGCTGGACCGCCAGCTCCGCCATGGTCGCCCCGGTGTACGGGCGCTCACCGGTGAGGCATTCGAAGAACGTTGCCGTCGCCGCGTAGACATCGGTGGCGGGTGACGCCGGCTCACCGCGCCACTGCTCGGGTGCCATGTAGGGCGGTGTGCCGGCGCTCGGGGCGTCGGCGCCCTGCCGGACCGCGATGCCGAAGTCCACCAGCGTGGAGACGCCGTGGTTCGAGACCATCACGTTGCCGGGCTTGTAGTCGCGGTGCACGACCCCGGCCGCGTGGGCCGCCGCCAGACCGAGCAGCGACCCCTTCAGCACCGACAGGGCCGCTTCGGGAACGGCGGCGCCGTTCGCCCGCAGCATCGCCCCCAGCGATACGCCCTCGATGAGCTCCATGACGATCGCCGCGCCTTCGGCGGTCTCCACGTAGTCGTGGACGCGCACCACGTGCGGGGAGTCTAGCTGCCGCAGGAGCTGGGCCTCGTCGCGGAAGCTGCGGAGGAGGCCGGGCCGCGCCCGGCTCTCCTCGTTGAGGTACTTGATCGCGACCTCGGCGCCGCTGCGCTCATCGACCGCGTGCACCACTTTGCCGCTGCCGCCCTCTCCCAGGACGCGCAGCGCGCGGTAGCCGGGAAGGGACCACTCGGGTTCTGACCGTCTGGGGTCTCGTGGGTCGGACATTGTCGGGCGCACCTCGTCGAATCGGACGGGCTCCGGCACGGGATTTCCGCGGAGCTACCGGTTGATGGGTGGACGCCTGTACGCAGCCGGTGGTTGCACGGGAGCGTGTTCGATTATGGAGTTCGGTCCGGCGCCGTGTCCGGCGTTCGGCGGACGTGCCCGTCGGCGCTCAGCCGGCCTGCACCGCCGCGAGCTGCTCCGCCAGTACATCGGTGGTGACGAAGGTGAGACCGGCCAGCGCGACGTGCTTCCAGCGCACGTTGCCCTCGCCGTCGAGCAGGAAGACCGAGCGGCGCAGACCGAGTCCGGGGACGGCTATGCCGTAGGCCTTGGCCACGGTGCGGTCGGTGTCGGCCAGCAGCGGGAAGCCGAGCCGGTGCTTACGGGCGAAGGACTCGTGGCTGTCCAGGTCCTGCGGGCTGATGCCCCACACGGTGGCGCCCAGGCCGGTGAAACGGTCCAGGTCGGAGGTGTAGGAGCACAGCTGCTTGGTGCACACGGCCGTGTCGTCGCCGGGGTAGAAGACCAGGAGCAGCGGGTTGCCGCGCTGTCCGGCGAGCGCGTAGTCGGCCCGTTCCGCCTCGGCGTCGCCCTGACCGAGGACGAGCCCGGGCAGGGTGAAGTCGGGGGCCGGCGTACCGACTGCGGGCTGCTTGGACATGTGCGCTCCCTTGGCCTCGGCGTCGGCGCCGCCCGGCGGCGGAACGCGATCACCGTGTTGCGCAGATGGTAGAGCCTGCCCGGTCACACTCCGGAGGCCGGGCAGGCCCTGGTGGTTCAGGTCACCGCGGTCGAACGGATCACGTCCGTCCGGCCGGTCGTTCCGGTGCCGGGATCAGCCGCAGGTGAGGCGGGGAAGTGCCCAGTCGGCGTGATCGGAGGTGTTGCCGTTGCCGCCGTCGGTGACGACGAGCTTCAGCTCGAGACCGCCGGTGAGATCGGCCGTCAGATGCTTCGCGGCATCGCTGACGGTGACCAGACCGCTGTCGGCGACCTTGGTGCCGTCCCGGAAGATCTGGAAGACCACCGATCCGTTGGTAGCGGACTCGTCGTCCACCCTCACATCCGTGGTCAGGGATGTGCAGGTGCCGCCCAGGTAGTAGGTGACGGCGCTGGCGGCGTGGGTGCCCAGGCCCTTGGCGTAGGTGGCTCCGTTGATCGTGAGGGTGCGTCCGTCGCCCGCGGGCTGTTCGCCGTTGCTGTGGTCGCGCTCGACCGGGCCCCAGCCGTTGGCCGCCGACGTCCAGTTGAGGTCACTGAGTGCGCTGGTGCCGGCCGCCGGGCCGTTGCCACAGGCCAGCTTGGCGTCGGCCCAGTCGGCGTGGTCGTAGTTGATGCCGTCGCCGCCGTCGGTGACGACCAGCTTCAACTGGCTTCCGCCGGTCAGATCGGCGGTCAGATGCTTGGGACCGTCACTGGCCGACCGCACGCCGCTGTCGGCGACCTTGGTGCCGTCCTTGTAGAGCTGGAAGATCACCGTGCCCGGACTGGACACCTCGTCGTCCACTCCCACATCGACGTTGACCGAACGGCAGCTGCCGCCCAGGTAGTAGCTGATCTCGCTGGGGGCGTGGGTGCCCAGGCCCTTGGCGTAGGTGGTGCCGTTGATGGTGAGGGTGCGTCCGTCACCGGCGGCCTGTTCGCCGTTGCTGTGGTCCCGTTCGACCGGGCCCCAGCCGTTGGTGGCCGACGTCCAGGGCAGATCGCTGAGCTGGTTGATCCCGGTCGGCGGCGGGACGGGGCTGCCGGGTGTCACCCGGAACATCACCGTGCCGTGCGCGGGCACCGAGGCGCTGATGGTGCCGGTGGTGGAGCTGGTCTGCTTGGACCACAGGTCCTTGAGCGCGTACGAGGACGCGCCGCCGATACCGGCCGCCTCGGCGGTCGTCGAGATCGTCTGCGCCGACCCGTTCTCGTTGGTCAGCGTCACCGACCGGTCGCCACCGGCCAGCGCCTTGGTCATCACGACCTTGCCGCCGGAGCTGGACACCACGGTGCCCTGCTTGCCGAGGCTGTCCTGGTCGACGGCGATGACGTCGGTGTTCTTGAGGATCGCGAGCGTCGCGGCGCTCGCGCTGCGCAGATCGCTGCCGATCAGCAGGGGAGCGGCCATCTGCGACCAGAGGCTGAAGTGGGTGCGGTACTCGGTGTCCGTCATCCCGCCGTTGCCGACCTCGAGCATGTCCGGGTCGTTCCAGGCGCCCGGCTTGGCGTACGGGGCGAGCGACTGGTTCTGGTGGGCGATGCCGATCATGCTGGACCAGGAGTCGCTGATGTCGCCGGTGGTGCGCCAGGAGTTGCCGACGTTCGCGGCCCAGTTCCAGGGCTGGTTGGAGCCCCATTCACAGATGCTGTAGAGGATCGGGCGGCCGGTGGCCTTGAGGGCGTCGCCCATGGCCTTGTACCGGGTCTGGGCGTCCGCACCGGTGTTGTTGCAGTTGTCGTACTTGAGGTAGTCGACACCCCAGGACGCCCACAGGTTGGCGTCCTGCTGCTCGTGGCCGAGCCCGCCGGGGAAGCCGAGGGTGTCGCAGGTCTTGGTCCCGGCACTGGAGTAGAGGCCGAACTTGAGCCCCTTGGAGTGCACGTAGTCGGCGACGGCCTTGATGCCGTTGGGGAAGCGTGCCGGATCGGGGACGAGGTTTCCGGCGCTGTCACGGTTGGGCAGCGCCCAGCAGTCGTCGATGTTGACATAGTTGTAACCGGCGCTCTTCAGGCCCTGCGAGACGAAGATGTCGGCGATGCCCTTGACCATCGTCTCGTTGAACTCCGCCCGGCAGTGGGTGGAGTTCCAGTTGTTGAACCCCATCTGCGGGGTCAGTGCGAGGCCGTTGTCGACGGCCTCGGCGGGTGCCGCCGTGGCCAGTTGCACGGTCACGGCGGCGGTGGCGGCGAGCGCGCCACCTCCCGTGATGAGGGCCAGGGAGGCGGCCAGGGCCGCCAAACGCTGTCTGATGGTGTGACGTTCGGGCTGCATGTGCGGCTCCATGCGGGGGTAAATGGCGCACAATTCAACGGGGTCGAACGAAAGCAACCACATCACAGCGGTACTGACAGGACATGTCAAGAAGTTCGACCCGGAAGCGCGATGCGCTTCCGGGTCGAGGGCCCCCGCTTGCGGGGGAGTTGGAGCGCCGCCGATGAGCCCGGGGGCAACTCCGGCGGTATGGGGGACTACGGCGACGGCAGTACGCACACCACCCCAGGAGCGGCGAACGGCTTTCCGGCCAGAGTCAGTTTCCCGGTCTTGGTGTCGATATTCAGGACGGTGACCGTGTTGGACTTCTGGTTGGCGGCGAAGAGCAGCCGGCCCGTCGGGTCGAAGGCGATGTGCCGCGGGAAGTCGCCGCCCACCGGCACTGTGTCCACCAGGCGCAGGGTCGCTCCGGCGGACTCGACGGCATAGCGGGTGATGCTGTTGTGGCCGCGGTTGGCGAGGTACGCGAACGCCCCGTCGGCGGTCACCAGCAGCTGCGCCGGGTAGCTCTTGACGCTCCCGGTCCCGGTGGACTGGGGCGCGCCGGGGGTCAGCTTCCCGGTCGCGGCGTTGTACGCGCAGACCACGACGGTGTTGTCCAGCTCGTTCGCCAGGTACGCGAACGTGCCGCCGGGGTGGAAGGTCAGCGACCGCGGTCCGGCGCCGGGGCGCAGCGCGGCGAAGGAGACCTGGTGCAGTGTGCCGGCCGTCTCGTCGAGCTGGTACGTGTACACGGTGTCGTTGCCGAGGTCGACGGCGAGGACGAAGCGGCCGTCCGGCGACGTGATGATCTGGTGGGCGTGCGGCCCGTCCTGCCCGGGTCCCGGCGGTGGGCTGCTGTGCCGTACGAGCGCGGTCCGCGCGCCCAGCTTCCCGTCCTGGCCTATCGGGTGCACGGCGACGCTGCCCGAGTCGTAGTTCGCGCTGAGCAGGTATCGGCCGCCCGGGTGAACGGACAGATGACACGGTCCGTCGCCGCCGGTGGGCCGCGACCCGAGCACCTTCGGTGCGCCGTTGCTGCCGCCGTGCAGGGCTATCGCGGTCACGGCGCCGGGTGAGCGCTCGTTGACCGTGTACAGCGTGCCGGTGGACGGGCCGAAGGCCAGGAAGGACGGATCCGCGACTCCGGTCACCACTCCGGTGGACGTGATCGCACCCGTCGAGGGCTCGTACGCCGTCAGTGCGACGCCCTTGCCGCCTCCGCTCACCGAGGTGTAGACGCCGAGATAGAGCGGTTTGGTCCCGGCGGCGGAAGGTTTCTGCGCCTTGGGCGCAGGCAGCTCCGTCCGCGCGGTCGCCCCTGGGGCGCACCCCAGTCCCGCCGTGGCGGCAGCCGCCGCCGCGGCGGCGAGCAGACCCCGCCTGCCCATGCCTGCGTTGACCTCCACGCGACACACCTCCCGATACTGCGTTGCCGGTCCGCTGCTGTGCGGTGCTCCAGGGGAGCAGAGTCCGCCGACCGCCGCAACGCGTGTTGCGCGTGGTGCAACGCATCCATCCCCGCGGATCCCGAACCGCCCACCTGCGAGTCGCCGTCCGTACGCCCCGCATTCGCGCGGCCGTTCACGACGGACCAGGTCGGAGGGGTGCGCGCAGATTCGTGACAGCCGCTATCCCGGAGTACGGTCCTGC
Organism: Streptomyces sp. SID13666; assembly: GCF_010548325.1. Classification (NCBI taxonomy): domain Bacteria; kingdom Bacillati; phylum Actinomycetota; class Actinomycetes; order Kitasatosporales; family Streptomycetaceae; genus Streptomyces; species Streptomyces sp. SID13666. The sequence goes on from NZ_JAAGLX010000035.1 coordinate 5,534, forward strand.
CAGCCGTGCAGCGAGATTCGCGGGCCGTCGTCGAGGACGCAGCGCAGTGCGTGACCCGTGCTGGGCACCATCTCCGCGGGGAGGGCGTCGATGTCGAACCAGCGGACCGCGGAGTGCTTCTCCGGCTCGCTGTTGACGGGCTCTCCCGACCAGTCCTGCGTGGTGAAGACAACGGTGAGAAAGCCGTTGGGGGATTCGACGCCCCAGGCGCCGTGGATGACATGGGCGACGCGGAGCGCCGCCGGGTCGACCACGAGGCCTGTCTCCTCCCGCAGTTCACGGGCTGCCGTGTCGGTGACGGGTTCCCCCGGATCGCTCTTGCCGATGGGAAGATCCCATTTGCCCTGACAGTACTTCGCCCCAGGACCGCGTTGCAGCAGCACAACCCGCCGCTTCCCGACATCGTGAACGATCACTGCCGCGGCGAGCAGGGTCATCGAATCCAGCGCGGGCGCGAGCGCGCCGGACCGGTCGGCGGCCGGAGGAAGGGCCACGGGAATCCTTTCGTCGGTGGCGGGAGCTGACGGACGGGTCGGGTGGCTGAGATCAGATCCAGCCGGGGCTGTCGGTGCCCCACAACGTGGGCGGACGGGTCCAGTCGCCGGGACCGCCGGCGTAGCCGACCGGAGGACGGGCGTACTGCAGGGAGCCGTACGGGGAGGGCGTTTCGGCCAGCCAGGAGCCCGGGTCGTAGGCCGCACCGCCGGTGGCGGCGGGGCGGATACCGTGCCTCAGCCAGGAGGCGGTTCCCGCCAGGGAGAACCGCAGCTGCCGGCCTCCGCCGGTGTCCTGACGGTCGGTGAGCGCGCGCAGCACCGCGGCGGCGAGCAGATATCCGGTGCCGTGGTCCAGGGCCTGGGCAGGGAGCACTCCGGGGTGTCCGTCAGGTGCGGCCTCGATCCCGGCGATGCCGCAGGCGGCCTGGACCAGGCTGTCGAAGCCGCGGCGTCCGGCCCACGGCCCTTCCCAGCCCCAGGCGCAGAGCTGGGCGACGATCAGTCCGGGCCGCCGCTCCAGCAGTGCCCGCGGAGCGAGACCGTGGCGGTCCAGGGCCCCCGGCCGGTAGCCGGTGATCACGACATCGGCCGAGGACAGCAGTTCCTCGAACAGCAGCCGGTCCTTGGGTACATCGAGGTCCAGCAGCGTGGAGCGCTTGCCGAAACCCGTATCGGCGTGGGCGTCCGGATGTTCCGGGAGCCGGGGGGAATCGACGCGCAGCACATCCGCGCCGAGCAGCGCCAGCGTGCGGGTGGCCACCGGTCCGGCGATGACCCTGGTCAGGTCGAGCACCCTGACGCCGGCGGCCGGCAGCGCCGCGGCCCGCAGGGTGCCGGCCGCGCCGTCCCCGGACCGACGGGACTCGACGAGGGGGAGTTCCGCTCGGCTGCCCTCCGCCATGGCGACGGCCACGGCCAGCCCACCCTCCGCCTGAACCGTCTCCTGGATCCATCGGGCGGGACGGGTCAGCAGCCGGTCCGCGAGCTGCTGGGCCAATGCGCCGTCGTCGCCCTCGTCCGGGATCTCCAGTGCGGCCAGCAGCCGGGCGCGGTGGTGCGGGTAGTTGGCGTGGGTCCTGACCCAGCCGTCGGCCGCCGGCCAGAAGCCGGACAGCGGGGCGAACGACGTCGGCTTCCGGCCGTCGATCCGCAGATGCCGTTCACTGACGAAGGCGGTGGCCACCGCCCCCTCGTCCACCCGCACCTCCGGTACGGATCCCCCGGCGCGGCGCGCGAACAGCTCCGCGGCCGCCAGCGAGCACACCCCCACCGTCGCGCGCGCCAGCTCCCGCACCGGAAGCCGGGACGGCAGAACACCGCGTGACGCGATGTACGACAGCCCCTCGACCAGCTCCGCCGGACCGCCGAGCGCGGCCCAGGCGTGAGCGGTCGCCGCATCGATTCCCTCAGTCATCGGCCCATTGTGCTGCAGGTCCTGGCCGGTGGCCCCAGCCGGTTCCCCGCGCCCCGCTGGCGACCTCGCGAGCGGCTCCGGGACGGCGCTCGCTTTCACGCCCCATTTTCACGCCCCGTTTTCACGCCCCGTGCGAACGGCGCGCGCCGGCGCACGGTGTTCGCACGGTGACGCGCGGGCCCGGAAGGGGGAAGCTCGAGGCAGTCCCGATCCTCCCGTACAGAAGGCGAAAGGGGTGCGGCAGAGGCACCGTCCGTGCACGCCCGGCCCGGTGTGAGCGGATTCGAGAAGCGGCGTTTCAGCGGGTGTTCGCGCATCCGCCTCCCAGGCGCCGTCAGACGCCGTGATGCCGTCACGACGTCCCACCCCGCCCCGAAACCGAGGCGGGGCGGGGTGGCGTGCCCGGCCACGGCGCGGTGCACCCCCTCAGAGGGGCAGGGTGTCCTTCAGAGGACCGCGCTGAGGAATTCGCGGGTGCGGGTGTGTTCCGGGGCCTCGAACAGCTGGTCCGGGGGCCCGACTTCGAGGACATGGCCGTGGTCGAACATCATCACCCGGTCGGAGACATCGCGGGCGAAGCCCATCTCGTGCGTCACGCACAGCATGGTGATGTCGGTGCTCAGGGCGATGTCCCGCAGGACGTCGAGCACACCTGCCACGAGCTCCGGGTCGAGCGCGGACGTCACCTCGTCGAGGAGGAGGATGTCGGGCCGCATGGCGAGCGCGCGGGCGATGGCGACGCGTTGCTGCTGGCCGCCGGAGAGCTGGGTCGGATGGGCGTCGCACTTGTCGGCGAGGCCCACCAGGTCCAGCAGTTCGCGGCCGCGTTCCGCGGCCTCGTCGCGGCTGAGGCCGAGGACGTGGACCGGCGCCTCGGTGACGTTCTCCAGCACCTTCATGTTGGGGAACAGGTTGAACTGCTGGAAGACCATGCCGATCCGGCGCCGGCGTTCGCGGAGGTACTTCTCGTTGGCGGGCACCAGTCCGTCCCGGCCGCCCGGCATGTGGGAGAAGGGCTCCCCATCGACATGAATGGTGCCTTCGGTGACGCGTTCGAGGGTCATGAGCAGCCGCAGGATGGTGGTCTTGCCGGAGCCGCTCGGCCCGATGAGCGTCACCCGCTCACCTCGTCGCAGCCCGAAGTCGAGCTGGTCCAGGACCGTGTGGTCGCCGAACCGCTTCACCACCTGGTCGAAGCGGACCATGTCCGCGACCGGGGAATCGTTGGCCGGGGAATCGTTGCGGAGAGCGTCGCCCTTGTTGGTGAGCGCGTCGTCCACGGCCTCGGCGTGGCTGCCGGGGCCGGTCTCTTCCTTGGGGTCGGTGTCACTGAGCAAGGCGCTTCTCCAGTCTTCTCATCAGTATCGAGGTCGGGTAGCTCGCGACGAGGAAGATCGCGGCGGCGAGGGTGAAGGCCTCCAGATAGGCGAAGTGGACGCTGCCGTATTCGTTCGCCTCGTGGACCATCTCCTGCACGGTGATCACCGAGAGGAACGGCGTCTCCTTGAACATGGAGATCACGTAGTTGCCCAGTGCCGGAACGACCTTGCGGACGGCCTGCGGCAGGATCACCGCGCGCCACACCCGGCCGCGCGGCAGCGAGAGCGCGACGGCCGCCTCCCACTGCCCCTGGGGCACGGCGTCGATTCCGGCGCGGTACACCTCGGAGGTGTACATCGCGTAGTGGATGCCGAGGACGGCGATGCCGATGGTCAGCGGATCCAGGCCGGGCACGAGCACCCAGACGGCGAACAGCTGGATCATCACCGGGGTGGAGCGTACGAACTCCACGACGATGCGGACGGGCACGGTGACCCATCGGGTCGGGGCGCGGCGGAGCACGGCGATCAGCAGCCCGAGCACCATGGCGACGACGGATCCGAGCACCGTGGCGAGCAGGGTGATCCCGAAGCCGTGCAGGACCACGGGCAGTCCCTCACGGGCGGTGTTCCAGTCCCACATCACACACCACCCGCCCTTGCGGCGCGGCCGTCGGGATCCGTGATGCCGGCGGACGGCGGCTTGAGGACGTGGCGCAGTCCGCTGCCCTGGCCCAGCCGGGCCTTGGCCACTGCCTCCAGGGCGTTCATCAGCAGCGTCAGCGCGTAGGCGAGCACGAAGTAGATGACCAGGAGCGTCACGTACGCGGCCGCGGTGTTGCCCGTCGTCGAGCGCAACTGGTCCATCTGGAACGTCAGATCGGAGATGGTGATCAACGACAGCAGCGGTGTGCTCTTGAGCAGCTGGATGAGCAGGTTGTTGAAGGGCGGGATCATCTGGACCCAGGCCTGGGGCAGGATCACCCGGCGCATCCGCTGCCAGGGGCTCAGGTTGAGCGCGACGGCCGCCTCCCACTGCGCCTGGGGTACGGCGTTCAGCGCGCCGCGCACCACTTCGGAGCCGTAGGCGCCGTAGTTGAGACCGAAGGCCACGACGGCGCAGGCCAGCGGCTCAAGCTTGAACCCGAGGATCGGCAGCGCGAAGAACAGCCAGAACAGCTGGACGTACAGGGAGGTGCCGCGGAGGAACTCGACGACCACCCGCGACAGGCCCCGGACGAGAAGGTGGTCCGAGCGGGACATGAAGCCGAGGACGAAGGCGAGGACGAGGGCCAGCAGCGCGCTGAGCACGGTGGCCTGGAGGGTGACGGAGACGCCCTGCCACACACTCGGCAGGGACCGGGAGAACTGTGTGAGGAATTCGCTCATCAGGTGCGCCCATCACGCCTTGCACAGGTCGGCTGTCCGCAGGGTGGCCGGCGGTACCTCCTGCTTGGTGAAGCCGTACTTCCCGATCAGCGCGACATAGTGCTCGGGGTCGCCGGTGATCTTCTTCAACTGGCCGTTGAACGCGTCCCGCAGTGTGGTGGCGTTCTGCCGGAAGACGGCGCCGCCGGGGCTGTACTGCTTCTTGCCCTTCAGCTCCGGCACGAACGGCTCGAGCACCTCGACGTCCGCGCCCTTGTTGGTCTTCGCCAGCCAGCGCAGGGATATCCCGGTCAGGGCGAACGCGTCGATCCGTCCCGCGACCAGCGCGTCGAGCCCGTCCTGCTGCTTGGCCAGCGACTTGACCTTGGAGTCCCCGACCCCGGCCCCGGCGGCGTACCCGGCCTCGACCGCCGCTGTCAGCACTCCTACGGTGGCGCCCTTCGCGGCGCACGAGGCGAGATCGCTCAGGCCCTTGGGATTGCCCTTGCGCACCATCAGCGCGGTGGGGGAGATGAACTCCGGTTCCGAGAAGATGACCTTGTCGCACCGCTCCGGTGTGATCGCCATCCCGGCGCTCACCACGTCGAAACGGTCCGCCGCCAGTCCGGGGATGAGGGCGCCGAAGTCCGTGAGGGTGGGGCGGAGGTCGGCCACCCCGAGCGCGGCGAAGATCTCCTTGTGCAGGGTCGGGGCCTCACCGGCCAGCGCGGTGCCGTCCTTGAACCCGTACGGCGCCTCGCCGGCGAACCCGACCCGCACGTATCCCTGCTTCCTGAGCTTCGCCAACAGGTCGCCCTCGCCCTTCGGCGCTCCCGTTCCGGTCTCGGTGCGGCTGCACGCCGTGAGCAGCCCCGGTACCACCGCCATACCCGTCAAGGTGGTGGTCCCGAGCAGGAATCCTCTGCGGGAGAAGGCGCTGCGCTGCGACATGGATGGTCCCTTCGGTCACGTGCGTCACCTGGTGCGTGACGCCACATGAGGGCCGCCCCTACCCGGCAACACCGTTTGCATTCAGGGAAATCGCAGGTGGGGGTGGATATCCGCAGATGTGTGGGATGCGCGGGTTGGGGCGATTACGCGGCGGCGGACCATTTGACGCGAGAGGGCCGCGCCGCGACGATCAACGGCATGGAAGCGCGGATTCTGCGGGCCGGTGACCGTGTGCCGACGCCCTGGAGCAACGGTGGCGGCGTGACGCGTGAGATCACGGTGGACCCGGCGCACGCGGGCCTGGCCGACTTCGGCTGGCGGGTGAGCCTCGCCGATGTCGTGGGGGACGGGCCGTACTCGGCCCTCCCGGATGTCGACAGGATCATCACCGTGGTCGACGGCCCGGGAATGGTGCTGACGATCGACGGTGCCATCCACCCGCCGATCCGTCCGCTGCGCCCGTTCGCGTTCCCCGGCGACGCCGTCACCGACTGCCGGCTGACGGGCGGCCCCATCGTCAATCTCAATGTGATGATCCGGCGCGGACGGGCGGCGGCGACGGTCGGGATCGTGGACGGCACGCACACGGCCCAGGTCCCCGTGAACGGTTCCGTGCTCCTCGTCGCCCTGACCGACGACGTCGGGTTCTTCGCCGACCCCGCTCTCGTCCCCGCCGTCGCTCCTGAGGACGGCCGGCTCGACCGCTTCGACGCGGTCCTCGTGTCGGGGACGGGTAGCGAGGTCGGGGCCGTGCGGTCCGAGGGCAGTGCGGCCGTCATCACCCTCGGACCCGCGGGCGACGCGCTCTAGGGCAGCCTAGCCACGCAGCCCGGCGCCGCATCGCGGACAGCGGGCGGGCGGGGGTCCGTCGGACACCGCGTCGCACTGCGGGCAGACGCGGTCGAGCCAGCAGGCGGACTCGCCGCCCTCCGGCTCGGCGACGGTGTCGGGCGGTCCGGCGGAGCCGTCGCGGCCGGCCGGTCCCGCCGGTCCCGCCGGTCCCGCGGGTCCATCCGGTTCCGCGGGTTCGACGGGGTTCGTGGGGCTCATGGAAACCACTCTTCCACGCCGCCACGGCGCATTGTCAGTGGCGGGCGGCACGATGTCCTCATGACCGAGATCACCACGGCCCAGCTGGCCGACGCCGAGTCGTACGCGCGGGCCGTCACCGAGGCCACCGAAGCGTCCGCCGCCTATTACAGCGGCGGGGACTCCCGCCTCGACGATGCCACCTACGACCGGTTGGCGCGGGCGATCGCGGCCTATGAGGCCGAGCACCCCGCCGAGATCGTGCCGGCGTCGCCGACCGGCAAGGTCGCGGGCGGCGCGGTGCCGGCCGGTGAGGTGGAACATTCGGCGCGGATGATGTCACTGGACAACGTCTTCGACGGTGCCGAACTCTCGGCCTGGGCGGACTCCCTGGCCAAGCGGCTCGGCGGACCGGTGACAGGCGGCTACGCGGTCGAACCGAAGCTGGACGGGGTCGCCGTCGCCGCGCGCTACCGGGAGGGCCGCCTGGTACAGCTGGTCACCCGTGGTGACGGCAGCCATGGTGAGGACGTCTCCCACGCCATCGGGACCATCGCCGGACTGCCGGACCGGCTCGACACCCCGGTGACGTTCGAGGTCCGCGGTGAAGTGCTGCTCACCACCGAGCAGTTCGAGCAGGCCAACCTCATACGTGCCGAGTTCGGTGCCACCCCGTTCGCCAACCCCCGCAACGGTGCGGCCGGCACCCTGCGGGCGAAGGAACGGCCGTACGTCATCGAGATGACGTTCTGGGCCTACTCGGGACTGCCGCTGGAGGACGGTTCGGCGGAACTCGCGGCGCTGGCCCACAGCCGTGTCATGGAGATCGTCGCGGAGGCGGGTGTGCAGACCACCGCGGCCACTCCCGTGGGGCTGCGCACCTGTGCCTCGATCGAGGAGGTCCAGAGCCGCGTCGAGGAGATCGCCGCGCTGCGGGCCGCGCTGCCGTTCGGCATCGACGGAGTGGTGATCAAGGCGGACGACCCGGCCGACCAGGAGAAGGCCGGCTTCAGCTCCCGGGCCCCGCGCTGGGCGATCGCCTACAAGCTGCCCGCCGTGGAGCGCGTCACCCGGCTGCTCGCCGTGGAATGGAACGTCGGCAGGACCGGTGTCATCGCGCCGCGCGCCGTGCTCGAACCCGTCGAGATCGACGGCAGCACCGTCACCTACGCGACGCTGCACAACCCGGCCGACATCACCCGCCGGGACCTGCGGATCGGCGACCAGGTCACCGTCTACAAGGCCGGCGACATCATCCCGCGCATCGAGGCCCCGGTGGTCCAGCTCCGCACCGGGGCGGAGACGCCGATCGACTTCCCCACCGAATGCCCCCGCTGCGCCTCTGACATCGACACCACCCAGGAGCGCTGGCGCTGTGTGCGCGGCCGGGAGTGCGGGCAGCTCGCCTCGATCCGCTACGCGGTGGCGCGGGACTGCCTCGACATCGACGGGATGGGGCAGAAGCTCGTGACGCAGTTGGTGGAGTCCGGTCAGGTCACCGACTTCGCCGACGTGTTCACCCTCGATCGCGAGCAGGTGCTGGCGCTGGACCGGATGGGCGAGGTGAGCGCGGACAAACTGCTGGCGACGATCGCGGCCGCCAAGGACCGGCCGCTGAACCGGGTGTTCTGCGCGCTCGGCGTCCTCGGCACCGGCCGCAGCATCTCCCGGCGGATCGCCCGGCACTTCGGCACGATGGAGGCCATCCGCGCGGCGGACGCCGCCGCGCTGGAGGCCGTTGCCGGCATCGGCGCCGAGAAGGCCAGGGTCGTCGTCGCCCAGATCGCCGAACTGGCCCCGCTCATCGACAAGCTGACGGCCGCCGGGGTGAACATGACCGAGCCCGGAGTGCCGGCGCGGATGCCCGGTGACGGCGACGCCGACGGCGCGGCGGAGCCGCAGGAGGCCGTTCCGGCCGGCCCGCTGGCGGACCTGACGGTCGTGGTCACCGGCAGCATGACCGGTGCGCTGGCGGAGCTGTCCCGTACGGCGATGAACGAGCTGATCGAGAGTGCGGGCGGCAGGGCGTCGTCGAGCGTGTCGAAGAAGACCGGTCTGCTGGTGGCGGGGGAGAAGGCGGGTTCCAAGAGGGCCAAGGCGGCGGAACTCGGGATCAGGGTGATCGCCCCGGAGGAGTTCGCCGAGCTGCTCGGCGACCTCATACCGTGAGCGGCACGCGGCGTGGCCGCACTGCGGAACGCTAGGCGGTGGCCTCGCCCAGATAGACCCAGAGCGCGTTCTCGCGGACGAAGCGGCTCACTTCGTGCTGCGAGTCCGTGTGGCCGTGCAGTCGGTAGTGGGCGCGGAACTCCACCGTGCCCTCGGTGTGGAAGGCGCTGCCGTCCGTCGTCCCGACGATCTCCAGCCGGGTCCACTGCTGATCCGGCTCGAACTCGATGCCGGACGGCCGGGTGGTGGTGTGCCACGTCCTGAGCAGGTACGCGGCATCGCGGACGGCGAACGCGCTGAAGCGCGAGCGCATCAGCCGCTCCGCGGTGGGAGCCGCGGCCTGGCCGCTGTGGAGCCTGCCGCAGCAGTCGCGGTAGGACGCGTCCAGTCCGCAGGGGCAGGGCGAGGCGGGCCGGGCCGTCACTGAAGGGCGTGCGCTGTTCCGTGTCACCCCCTCATTGTGACGGCCCCGCGGCACCCGGAACTACGAGGCCACGGCCTGCGGCGCGGAGGACGGCCCGGAGTCCGCGGCGAGCCGCTGCCTGGCGGCCTCGACCGCCCGGCCGACCGTGCGGACACCGGTGATCACGCACAGGGTGTAGGCGGTGTCCTCGAGCCGGCGGTGGTCCAGCGACCCGGCCGAGTCGCCCCGGACCTGCGCGGCGAGCGCCTCGTAGCGCTCCAGTAAGTCGCGCAGGACAGCGGGATGGGCCATCAGCATGGTCGTACTCCTTGGGTGAGTGGCACGAGGTGCCCGACCGGACGGCGTTCGGTCCTGTCGGGAGTGTTCTCGGCCTGGTTCTCGATTCCCACGAGACCGCCTCGACGATCGGACGACCCGACGACGGGACGACCCGTGGTGCGCCGAGTGGTTCCCGGCCCTACGGCGCCTACCCGTGTCCCGGGGAGCGATGCCGTACATCGTCCAGAATCCGTGACAGCGGCAGCGGTTGACGGCGCGCCCGTACGTCCAGCAGGGCACGGAAGCAGCTGTCGCACAGGGCCAGGGGCGCGCGCAGGCCAAGGTCGCGGACCGTCCGATCGGTACGGCCGCACTCGTCACAGGCTGCCAGATCCGCTGATCCCGCCACACTGTCGATGCTGCTCCCGGATCGGGCCGCGGGGTAGGGGGCATCCCGGTCTCATGGGCGCGGATCCGGCGGGAAGGGTGCGCCCCGGGCCCGCCCACCGGAAAGCCTCAAGATCGCTGAACGGGCCCTCGCCACATGGCAGTTGGTGGCACTCGGCCTGCTGCGGGAGACGGTCGCGGGCGAATGGTAAAGAGCCTTGACAGTCCGTTGGTCTAGTCCAATCATGGGCACTGCTCGGCTCTCCTCGTGACACCGCACCGCGTATCCCCCATTCGCCGGCTCATTCTGTGGGAGCGTTCATGAGACGACCAAGATCTGTCCGGGTACTGCTGACCGCACTGGCCACGGCCGCCGCGTCCCTCGGCCTGGTGGTCGCGGGCGGCACCGCCGCGCATGCCGCGACCCCGATCCCCGCCCATGTCTTCGCGCCGTACTTCGAGGCGTACAACGGCGACAGCATGTCGGCGCTGTCCGCGCAGTCCGGTGCGAAGTACCTGACGATGGCGTTCATCCAGACGCCGTCGAAGGGTTCCTGCACGCCGTACTGGAACGGCGACACGGGCATGCCGATCGCCCAGTCCAGCTTCGGCGCCGACATCGCGACCCTGCGGGCGGCCGGCGGTGACGTCATCCCGTCCTTCGGCGGTTACACCGCGGACAACACCGGCACCGAGCTGGCGGACAGCTGCACGAACGTCAACTCCATCGCCGCCGCCTTCGAGAACGTCATCACCACCTACGACGTGACGCGGATCGACCTCGACATCGAGGACAACTCGCTCACCAACACCGCCGGCATCGACCGCCGGAACAAGGCGATCAAGCTGGTCGAGGACTGGGCGGCGGCGAACGGGCGCACCGTCCAGTTCTCCTACACGCTGCCGACCACTACCAGCGGACTGGCCTCCAGCGGACTGGCCGTCCTGCGCAACGCCGTGACGAACAACGCCCGCATCGACGTCGTGAACCTGATGACGTTCGACTACTACGACGGCGCCTCCCACCAGATGGCGACCGACACCCAGACCGCCACCACCGGCCTGCGCGGGCAACTGGGCACGCTCTACCCCGCGAAGAGCGACGCGCAGCTGTGGGGGATGGTCGGCATCACGGAGATGCCCGGCATCGACGACTTCGGCCCCGCCGAGACGTTCCGGACCGCCGACGCGGCCACCGTCTACAACTGGGCCGTCTCCAAGGGCATCGCCTCGCTGTCCTTCTGGGCACTCCAGCGCGACAACGGCGGCTGCCCCGGCACCGGGGGATCGGACTCCTGCTCGGGCATCGCGCAGAGCACCTGGTTCTTCAGCCACGCCTTCGCGCCGTTCACCGGCGGCGGAGGCCCGGTCACCAATGACTTCTCAGTCACCACCGCACCCGCCGCCGGATCGGTGGACCCCGGCGCCTCGCTGACCGCGACGGTGAAGACCGCCGTCACGGCCGGCTCGGCGCAGACCGTCAACCTGACGGCGTCCGGCGCCCCCGCGGGTGTGACGGTGGGCGTCAGCCCCGCCTCGGTCACCGCCGGCGGGTCCGCGACCCTGACGGCCACCGCCTCCGGCACGGCGGCGGCCGGAACGTACGCGGTGACGGTCACCGGCTCGGCGGCGTCCGGCAGCCACTCGACGACGTACGCCCTCACCGTCACCGGTCCCGGCGGATCGGGCGTGCTGGTCAACGGCGGTCTGGAGAGCGGGAGTCTGACCCCGTGGACCTGCCAGCCCGGGGGAGCGGTCGTCGCCACTCCTGCGCACGCCGGCACCCACGCGCTGCTGGTGGCGCCCACGTCGGGCCAGACCGGCCAGTGCGGGCAGAGCGTCGCCCTGGCGCCGAACCACAGCTACACCCTGTCCGGGTGGGTGCAGGGCAGTTACGCCTACCTCGGGGTGAGCGGCGGTGCTTCGGCGAGCACCTGGACGTCCTCCGGCGGCTGGACCAAGCTCACTGTCCCCTTCACCACCGGCGCCTCCGGAACGGTCACCGTGTACCTGCACGGCTGGTACGCCCAGGGCAACGTCTACGGGGACGACTTCTCGATCACGTAGCACCCTCGCTACCCTGGTCCCGGCCTGCCCGGTCGGCGGGCCGTCGTCTACAGTCACACCCAACGTCTACAATTCTGTAGACGTTGGGTGTGCCCATGAGGGCCCTCGTTGACAACGGCGCCGCCAAGCCGGTCATTCGACGCAATTTCCAGGGACGGGACCAATGAGCGCGATCGGCGTCGGCCAAGCCGCCATTCTCGGAGTGGTGGAAGGGGTCACCGAATTCCTCCCGGTGTCCTCCACCGGCCACCTCAAGATCACCGAGGGGCTGATGAACATCCCGGTGGACGACAAGGCGGTGGTCGGCTTCACGGCGGTCATCCAGGTCGGGGCCATCGCGGCCGTCCTGGTCTATTTCTTCCGCGACATCGTGCGGTTCGCGAGCGCCTGGGGACGCGGCATCGCCAACAAGAGCGAACGCGACAGCCACGACTACAAGTTCGCCTGGTGGGTCATCTACGCCACGATCCCGATCGTCGTCGTCGGCCTCCTCGCCAAGCCGCTCATCGACGGCCCGCTCGCCTCGCTGTGGGTGGTGGCCGGCTCGCTGATCGGCGGCAGCATCGTGATGTGGGTGGCCGAACAGATGGCCAGGTTCAAGCGCGGGGAGGACGAGATCACCCTCAAGGACGCCATGATCGTCGGCTCCTCCCAGATCCTCGCGCTGCTCTTCCCCGGCTTCTCCCGCTCCGGCGCCACGATCTCCACCGGCCTGATCCGCGACCTGGACCGGCTGGCCGCGACCCGGCTCTCGTTCTTCCTGTCGATCCCGGCGCTCACCGGCGCGGGACTCTACGAGCTCAAGGACGCCACCGGCGGTGGTGTCGACACGATTTCTCTCGTCGTGGGCACGCTGGTGTCGTTCGTGGTCGCCTACGCGTCGATCGCCTGGCTGCTGAAGTACGTCGCCAAGCACTCGTTCAACCTCTTCGTGGTCTACCGCATCATCATCGGGGTCCTGCTGTTCTCCCTGCTCGGCACCGGCGTCCTGGAGGCCTGAGGTCCCGCCGGAACCGTCACGTGTGTGCCCGGAGCGCCGGGGTATACGAGGCCTCGACGGTGTGGACTTCCTGAGGAGGACGACATGGCGGGCTCGGTAGTGACGAGGACCTCCCCGACCGCTGTGCGGTTGCCGGAGGCGGACGTGGACCGGGTGGAACTGCCGCGGGTGGAGTGCCCGGGAAAGCTCGCACCCAAGGACGCGCGGCAGCTGTCGAAGCTGTTCTTCGACCGGCTGCGGGAGCTCGATGAGGGCACCCACGAATACCAGTACGCCCGTAACACCCTCATCGAGCTGAACATATCGCTGGTGAACTTCGCCGCCGGGCGGTTCCGCAACCGGTCCGAGCCGCGCGAGGACATCGTGCAGGTCGGGACGATCGGCCTGATCAAGGCGATCGACCGGTTCGACCTGTCGCGCGAGGTGGAGTTCACCACGTTCGCCATTCCGTACATCACCGGCGAGATCAAGCGCTTCTTCCGGGACACCAGCTGGGCCGTGCACGTACCGCGGCGGCTGCAGGAACTGCGCCTGGAGCTGGCCAAGGCCACCGAGGAGCTGGCCGGCCGGCTGGACCGCGCGCCCACCACCGACGAGCTGGCGGCGCTGCTCGACCTGACTCCCGCGGAGGTCACCGAGGGCCAGCTGGCCAGCAACGGCTACGTGGCCGGGTCCATCGACATCCCCGCGGGCGAGGAGGAGGGCAGCGGCGAAGGCGTGCTGGCCGACCGGCTCGGCGACCTCGACCCCGCGCTGGAGTTCGTGGAGAACCTCCAGTCCCTCAAACCGCTGCTGGCCGAGCTCGCCCCCCGCGACCGCCGCATCCTGAACATGCGGTTCGGCGCCGAGATGACCCAGGCGGAGATCGGCGCGGAGCTGGGGATCTCGCAGATGCACGTCTCGCGGCTGCTCACCCGGACCCTGACGCGGCTGCGCGGTCAGCTGCTGATCCAGGAGTGATCCGGCAGAAGGTGTGAGGACCGGCGGTGGGGCCGCTCGCGGACAGTGCGCGAGCGGCCCCACCGGCGTGCTGAGCCGGCCGCGGCAGTCCTGCTGACGGCACCGACGGCCCTGCACGGCCTGCTGAGCGGACCGGCGGCCCTACGCGGTGAGGGCGAAGTACACGCGCAGCGTCGTGCCGGCCGCCGTCGTGTGCATCCGCACCAGGTCGGCGAGGTGGTTGACGAGCAGCATCCCGCGGCCGCCGGGGGTGGCGCGCACGACCGGGATTCGGCCGACGAGCGGATCGGTGAGGTGTCCGCGGTCGCGCAGCTCGCAGACGAGGTGGCCGTCCTCGGTCCACAGCCGCAGAGTGCCGGAGCCGCCGCCGTGCAGGATGGTGTTGGTGGCCAGTTCGTTGACGGCCAGCTCCACGTCCGGGATCCGGCCCAGGTCCAGGCCGGCGCCGACGGCGTACCGGGACGCGGCGAGCCGGGGCTCGGTCAGGGTCGCGTTGTCGAAGGCCAGCGTCAGCGCGCCGTCCGGGGCCTCGGGCAGCGGCAGGTTCCACTTCGCGACGATGTAGGTGGGGGCGTAGTCCGGGCTGCGGACGCTGCCCGCGTCGTCGATGAGGACCGGGTGGGTGGCTGCGGCGTCGGCCAGGACGTCCGGGCTGAGCCCGTCGACGTCGTAGGGGCACAGGATCGTGACGTCGCGGTCGGCGAAGGCGAGGTTGATCAGTGCCTCGTGCTGGACGCAGGCCGGGTACTCGGTGGCTGAGCGCCCCTGCCAGATCGGCTCGCCGATGATCCGCACCCGGCGGCCGGGGTGGGCGTCGGCGAAGGCCCGCAGCACGCCGGGGATGATCCGGCCCGGATTCCGGCCGGCCCGTGTCATGTCGAGCAGGCTCACCTCGCCGGCGCGGTCGTCGAGCGCCTTCTCGAGCAGGGCCAGATTCGGGCCGGGAACGGCGACGGCGACCGGCTCGCCCCGGTCGAGTCCCTCGGTGATGAAGGGCACGGTTCCGGCGAGGTAGGCGTCGCTGCCACGGTAGAGGAGCGCCGGATGCGCGAACTCGCCGCGGCGGGTCGTGTCCTGCGGTATCGCGCTCATCTCCACTACCCCTCCATCGACAGCGGCCCCGTCCGCGACCACACCGCGGCTTCCGCCCTCAAGGATGCATTGTGCTCGATGGGGAGTCTGCCCGCCCCGTACCAAAGGATCGCACCCCTGCGACCCCTGCCTCGCGCGGCGGCCGTGGAAGAAGTTCTGGCGTGTGGCGCGGGAAGGCGGGATGCTGGGCTAGCCTGCGAAGTGCAAGGCAACATTTGTCATGTGGCAATGAAGATGGAAGAGCCTCGGGCACCCGCTCGACATGCGGTGACGACGTGATGGCGGGATGGGGACTGACATGGGCGACATGGTGGATGCGGACGCACGGGTGAAACCACCGCGCGGCCGGTCAGGCGGTGCGCAGAACCGCACGGACGACCGGGCCCCGGACCACACGGCGGACTCCGCCGACCGCGGCGGACCGGTCGGCGAGGCGGAGCTCCGGCGGCTGCTCGCCGAGCTCACCGCCGTCCGTGACGGCGACTTCGGTACCCGGCTGCCCGGTGACACGGCGCTGCTCGGCGAGATCGCCACCGTCTTCAACGGGATGGTCGACCAGCTGTCGCTCTTCACCTCCGAAGTGACCCGGGTGGCCCGCGAGGTCGGCAGCGACGGCCGGCTCGGCGGCCAGGCGGTCGTACCGGGCGTGTCCGGCACCTGGAAGGACCTCACCGACTCCGTCAACGTCATGGCGGGCAATCTCACCACCCAGGTCCGCTCGATCGCCCAGGTCTCGACGGCCGTCGCCAAGGGCGACCTGTCGCAGAAGATCAGTGTCGAGGCCAAGGGAGAGGTCGCCGCGCTCGCCGAGGCGATCAACACCATGGTCGGCACGCTGTCCGCCTTCGCCGACGAGGTGACCCGGGTCGCCCGCGAGGTCGGCACCGAGGGCATGCTCGGCGGGCAGGCCAGGGTGCCGAACGTGGCCGGCACCTGGAAGGACCTGACCGACAACGTCAACTCCATGGCGAACAACCTCACGAGCCAGGTCCGCAACATCGCGCAGGTGACCACGGCCGTCGCCCGGGGCGACCTCACCCGCAAGATCGACGTGGACGCGCGCGGTGAGATCCTCGAGCTCAAGACCACGATCAACACGATGGTCGACCAGCTGTCGTCGTTCGCGGCCGAGGTCACCCGCGTCGCCCGCGAGGTGGGCAGCGAGGGCCGGCTCGGCGGCCAGGCCGAGGTCGAGGGCGTCTCGGGCACCTGGAAGCGGCTCACGGAGAACGTCAACGAGCTGGCCGGGAACCTCACGCGGCAGGTCCGCGCCATCGCCGAGGTCACCGGTGCCGTCGCGGAGGGCGACCTGACCCGGTCGATCTCGGTGGACGCCTCCGGCGAGGTCGCCGACCTCAAGGACAACATCAACTCGATGGTGGAGTCGCTGCGCGAGACGACCCGGGCCAACCAGGAGCAGGACTGGCTCAAGTCGAACCTCGCGCGGATCTCCGGCCTCATGCAGGGCCGCCGGGACCTGGGCGTCGTCGCCGAACTGATCATGGACGAGCTGACGCCGCTCGTCGCCGCGCAGTACGGCGCGTTCTACCTCGCCGAGGACGCCCCCGAGGGCACCGAGCTGCAGCTGATCTGCTCCTACGGCTATCCGTCCGGTACCGGATCGCAGGACCGGCCCAGCCGGTTCAAGCTCGGCCAGTCCCTCGTCGGACAGGCGGCCCGCAGCCGCCGCACCATCGCCGTCGACGACATCCCGGCCGGCTATGTGATCTCCTCCGGGCTCGGCCATACGCCGCCCGCCAGCCTGATCGTGCTGCCGATCGTTGTCGAGGGCCAGGTGCTGGGCGTCATCGAGCTCGCCTCGGTGCACCGCTTCACCCAGATCCACCGGGACTTCCTGGACCAGCTGATGGAGACCATCGGCGCCAACGTCAACACCATCGTGGCCAACGCCCGCACCGACGAGCTGCTCGGCGAGTCGCAGCGGCTCGCCGCCGAGTTGCAGGCCCGTTCCAGCGAACTGCAGGTCAGGCAGGAGGAGCTGCAGAGCTCCAATGCCGAACTGGAGGAGAAGGCGGCGCTGCTGGCGACCCAGAACCGCGACATCGAGACCAAGAACCTGGAGATCGAGCAGGCCCGCCAGGAGCTGGAGGAGCGTGCCCAGCAACTCGCGCTCGCCTCCAAGTACAAGTCCGAGTTCCTCGCCAACATGAGCCACGAGCTGCGCACCCCGCTCAACAGCCTGCTGGTGCTGGCCCAGTTGCTCGCCCAGAACCCGCACCACAACCTCACGCCCAAGCAGGTCGAGTACGCCGGCGTCATCCACTCCGCCGGATCCGACCTCCTCCAGCTGATCAACGACATCCTCGACCTGTCCAAGGTCGAGGCGGGCCGGATGGACGTCGCCCCCGAATGGGTGCCGCTGCGCCAGCTCGTGGACTACGTGGAATCCACCTTCCGTCCGCTGACCTCGCAGAAGGGCCTGGAGTTCCGGGTCGAGGTGGCGTCCGGTACGCCGATGGAGGTCCTCACCGACGACGCCCGGCTGCGGCAGGTCCTGGGCAATCTGATGTCCAACGCCGTGAAGTTCACCGAAGCGGGCGAGGTCGCGCTGCGCGTCTTCGTGGCCCCGCCCGGCGACCTTCCGGCGGCGGCGGTCTCCCAGGGCCCCATGCTGGCCCTGGAGGTCCGCGACACCGGGATCGGGATCGCGGAACAACAGCTCGAAGCGATCTTCGGGGCGTTCCAGCAGGCCGACGGCACCACCAGCCGCCGCTACGGCGGCACCGGCCTGGGCCTGTCCATCAGCCGGGAGATCGCCCAGTTGCTCGGTGGTTCCATCCAGGCGGCCAGCGTCCCCGGCGAGGGCAGCGTCTTCACCTTCCATCTGCCCGTCGCCCAGCCCGACTTCGCCGCGCTGCACGCGGCGGCGACCGGCGACGCGACAGCCGAACCGCTCGTCCTGTCGTCCCCGGAACCGGACCGGGAACGGGACCAGAACCGCAACCGCGGCCATGACCGCGAGGGGGAGCGGGAGACCGAGCGGCGCCGGCTGCTCGTCATCGAGGACCAGCCCCGCGGACTGCTCTCGCTCGTCGCCGAGAGCGTCGTCGCGGAACTCGACCACGGCCGCGGTCCGGCCGATCCGCGCGGCCGGGTCCGGCTGCGCAGCGCCGCGGGGGCGGCGGAGGCCGTGGAGGCGCTCGCCACCGAGCCGTACGACTGCGTGGTGCTCGGACTCGACGCGAACGGCGAGGCCGGTCTGCGCTCGCTCGACGCGATCATGAGCGAACCGGCGCTGCGCGAGGTACCGGTCCTCGTCCACCCCACCCGGCGGCTCGACCCCGAGCGGGAACGGCAGATCGCCGAGCGGGCCCGCACCCGTCCGCTGGAAGTGCTCTCAGGACTGGACGAACTGCGGGAGCGCATCGCCCGCCACCTGAAGTCCTACCGGCCGCGGGAGACCGCCCGCGGCGCCGCCGCCGTCGGACTCGACGGCCGGACGATCCTGGTCATCGACGACGACACCCGCAATGTCTTCGCGCTCACCAGCATGCTCGAACTCCACGGGGTCCGGGTCCTGCACGCGGAGGACGGTCGCAAGGGCATCGACGCCCTGGACCTGAACCCCGGCATCGACCTGATCCTGATGGATGTGATGATGCCGGAGATGGACGGGTACGCGGCCACCGCCGCGATCCGCGCGATGCCCCACTACGCCGATCTGCCGATCATCGCGGTGACCGCCAAGGCCATGCACGGGGACCGGGAGAAGAGCCTGGCCTCCGGCGCCAACGACTACGTCACCAAACCGGTGGACTCCGCAGCCCTGGTGGCCTGTATACGGCGCTGGCTGCGGTAGCGCAGCCGGCACCCGCCACTCACGCCACCCACCTCACCCGCACCACCTGGGCCGTCGACACCGCATCCGGCGGCGGACGCCCGGCCGGAACCGCTCTCCCGACCCGAAGGACCCGCGCCCGTGAACGACCCCACCCCCGAATCCGCGCCGGACACCGGGCGGCCGGTGCCCCCCGGACCGCTCGCGGGGACCGGCACGGGCGGGTCCGGTGTGGAACGGCTGGCGGCGGTCGTGGAGCGGCTGCGCCGCAGGCTCGACGCGCAGGAGAGCGCGGCCGCCACGCAGGGGCTGCTCGACGTGGCGAAGGGCATCCTGGTCGAACGCGGCGTGGACGGACCCGCCGAGGCCGCCAGGCACCTGGAGGAACTCGCCGCCCGCGCCGGGCTGCCGACCGCCGAGCTGGCCGCCGACATCGTCAACGAAGCGGCGCACGACCCGTTGTCGCGGGCCGTCCCGGCGCCGGACGACGGCACCGACCGGGCGGCGCCTCCCGTTTCCGTCCGGCTGCGGATCGCGGAGGCCGGAGCGCTCAGCGGCACCGACGCGCAGACGGTCGCGCAGTCACTTCTCGTCCACGCGCTGGAGCCGCTGGGCGCCACCGCCGCCGCGGTGTGGCAGGCCGACCAGGACGGTTCGCTCACCCTCGCCGGCAGCGCGGGATTCCCCGCGGCGGAGGCCGTCCGCTGGCGCTACGTGCCGCCGCGCGTCGGGACGCTCGCCCAGCAGGCGCTGCTGTCGGGGCGGACGCTGTGGCACGGCGCCCCGCCGGCGTCGGCCGCGTCCATCGGCCTGTCCGGCAGCGGTGCCGGCGCCGGGGCGCTGATCCCCGCGCAGCGGGCCGGCCGCACGGTGGGCGTCCTGGAGGTGTGCTGGCCGGAGCCCGGCACACCGCTGCCGCGCGCCGTCCACCGCCAGCTCACCGCCCTTGCCGGACTGTGCGCCCACACGCTGGAGGGGACCGGCACCGCCGCACCCGGCGGCGAACCGGTCCGGGCCGACAGCGCCGCCCGGCTCGGCGGCCTCGCCGAAGGTCTCCTGGACCCGGCGCTGGTCCTCCAACCGCTGCTGGACGACCAGGGTCAGGTCTGCGACTTCCGGATCACGTACACCAACGAGCACTTCACGGACTTCGCCGGCCGCCCGCGGGCCGACATCACCGGACGACCACTGCTGGAGGCCTACCCGCTCGCGGCCGCGGACGGCGGCCTGTACGAGCGGGCGCTGCGCGTCCACAGCACCGGCGAGCCGTTCCGCACCGAGCGGACGGTGCTGCCGGCCGCCGCCGAGAGCACGGCGCCGCACCCGACCGCCGCGCTGGGCATCGGACGGTACGGTGACGCCCTGCTGGTGAGCTGGCGCACCCACAACGAGGCGACCCGGCTGGCGGCACTGGTCGAGCACACCCAGCGCCTCGGCCGGATCGGCGGTTTCGAGGAGACCCCGGCCACCGGCGAGGTCATCTGGAACAGCCAGCTGTTCGACATCTACGGGCTGCCGCCGGACTCCGCGCCGATCCCGCTGGAACGGCTGCGCCACCACGCCCACCCCGACGACGCCGACATCATCGGAAGGTTTCTGCGGGAGGTGCTGCACCAGCGCGGTTCCGCGTCGACGGCCTTCCGGCTGCTGCGCCCCGACGGAGTCGTCCGGTACATCCGGGTGGTCGCGGAACCGGCGGCCGGCCCGGAAGGCGGCCCGATGACCGTGCACGGCGCCTACCAGGACGTCTCCGCGCAGCACTGGACGGAGGTCGCCCTGGCGGCCACCCGCAACCAGCTCGCCGACTCCGAGCAGCGGGCCGACGAACGCGATCTGCTCGCCCTGCAGCTCCAGCGCGCCATCATGCCGGCGGCCCCCGCGCCCATCGACGCGTCCGGGCTGCAGGTCGCCGTCCGTTACCGGCCCGCGGAGAAGGGCCACCTGGTCGGCGGTGACTGGTACGACGCCGTCGTGCTGCCCAGCAAGCAGGTGCTGCTGGTGGTCGGTGACATCGCGGGGCACGGCATCGACGCCGCCACCGGCATGGTCGTGCTGCGCAACGCCCTGCGCGGTCTGGCCGCGACCGGTGCGGGACCCGGCCGGATGCTGGGCTGGCTCAACACCGTCGCCCACCGGCTCACCGAACACGTCACCGCCACCGTGGTCTGCGGGCTCTACGACCCGTCGACCCGGGTCGTCCGCTGGGCCCGGGCCGGGCACCCGCCGCCGGTCCTGGTCCGCGGCGCGCGGTCCACGGTGCTGCCGCTGCCCGCCGGCATCCTGCTCGGCGCCGTCGCCGAGGCGAGCTACGCGGAGGAGACGGTCGTCCTGGAGCCGGGGGACACCCTGCTGCTCTACACCGACGGGCTGTTGGAACGCCGGGACCGTACCGTCAACCAGTCCCTGGAGCAGCTGCTGCGCGATGCCGGGCCGCCCACCGGCGACCTGGAGGAGGACCTCGACCGGCTGCTCACCCACAGCAACTCCGACACCGACGACGACACCTGCATCATCGGATTCCGGCTGCGGTGAACATCACTGCGGTGAACAGCCCGCGCGCCGTGGACGGCGCTTACGCGATGTGCGCGGCGACCGTGTGCGCCGGGAGCGGGGACGCCTCGGAAGCGGCGGCGTCCCGGAACGCGCGCAACCCGCTCAGCAGGTCCGTCCGCGCGGCCGGCTCCATCGTGGCCAGCACCTGCGACAGCTGCTCGCGGCGGCGGGCCCGCAACTCGTCGAGGAACTTCACGCCGCGTCCGCTGAGCCGCAGCCGGACCTCGCGCCGGCTCGCCGGATTGGGATCGCGCTCCAGGTATCCGACGGCCTGCAGCCGGTCGCAGAGTCTGCTGACGGACGGCGGGGCCGAGCCCAGCGCCTCGGACAGGGTGCGGAGATTGATGCCCTCGTTGTCCGCGAGTATGAACAGCACACGCAGCTGCGAGGCGGACACCGGAGCCGCGGAATCGTCACGTCCACGGCCCCACAACACCTCGAGAAGCTCAGTGATCTCCGAGGCGGCGCCTGCCGCCTCCTCGAGGTGGGTTGCGGATCGGGAGGAGTGCATAGCCTTCACCTTCGCACTGTCCGACCCCAACTGTCAGCTTTCCGGCTCCCGCCGGTGAGTACCGCCCCATCGACCGAAGGCGTGGCCGGCCACCAGTGAACGCACTCCAGGACTCCGAGCGCGCCCTGCGCGACGCGACACCTCCCGCCCTGCTCGACGCCCTGCGGCCGGTCCTGGCCCGCTGCCACGACGCCCTGGACGCGGAGCTGTTGATGGCCGACTACGGTCTGGGCCACCTGCAGGCGATGACGGTCCCGCCGCACGGCGTACCGCCGCTGCCGGTGGACGGATCGGGCGCGGGCCGGGCCTTCGGCTCGCAGGAACCATACGCCGAGCGGCGGGACGGCCGCAGTGTCCTGCACCTGCCGGTCACCGCGCGCGGTGACCGGCTCGGCGTGCTGAGTGTCACGTTCGCGCAGCCGCCGGACCCGGCCGCCACCGCGGAACTGCTGGAGATCGCCGGGCTGCTCGCCCGCGAGGTGGTGGTCGCCGAGCGCGACACCGACCTCTACGTCCAGGCGCGCCGGCTGGACCGGCTCACCCTCGCCGCCGAGATGCAGTGGCAGCTGCTGCCCGCCCGCTCCTGCACCCGTCCCGAGTTCGCCCTCGGAGCGCAGCTGGAGCCCGCGTACGACACCTTCGGGGACAACTTCGACTGGTCCGCCTCGCCCGACGCGCTCACCCTGTCGATCACCAACGGGATGGGCGACGGCATCAACGCCGCGCTGCTCACCAGCCTGGGTGTGGGCGCGCTGCGCAACGCCCGGCGCGCCGGACTCCCGCTGGCCGACCAGGCCGCGCTCGCCGACCAGGCGGTGTACGGCCAGCACCGCGGCACCTGGCACCTGGCGTGCCTGCTACTGCGGTTCGAGCTGGCCACCGGCCTGGTGGAAATCATCGACGCGGGATCACCGAGGGCGTTCGTGCTGCGGGACGGAACGGTACGGCCCCTGACGTTCGACGCCCAGCTCCCGCTGGGCATGTTCGACGGCACCCACTACGAACCCGAGTCGATCCGGGCGCTGCCCGGCGACCGGCTGCTGTTCGTCAGCGACGGGGTGCACGCCGTCACCAATGCCGGCGGTGAGGCGTACGGCGACCGGGCACTGGCCCGCGCGCTGCTGGCCACACGGCTCCTGCCCGCGGCCGATGTGCCGCGGGCCGTACTGAGGGAACTCACCACACACCGCGGCTCGTCCCAGGGCGACGACGACGCATTGGTCGTCTGCCTGGACTGGTTCGGCGCGCCCGCCTGACGGCCCGGGCCGTCAGGGCCGCGCCCGCGCCGGAACCCGCTTCGAACGCCTCCTCGGGCGGTCAGGCACGCGCGGCCAGGACCGGCCGCTGAGCGGGCTACTGCCGGTAGGCCTCCAGCAGGCGCAGCCAGACCTCGCTGATCGTCGGGTAGGCGGGGACGGCGTGCCAGAGGCGGTCCATGGGGATCTCGCCCGCGACGGCCATGGTGGCGGACTGCAGCAGTTCGCTGACGCCGGGGCCGGTGAAGGTGGCGCCGATGAGGTGGCCGCGGTCCAGGTCGATGACGATGCGGGCCTGGCCGCGGTAGCCGTCCGCGTAGAGGGACGCGCCGGCGACCTGGCCGAGGTCGTGGTCGATGACGCGGATCCGGCGCCCGGCGCGTTCGGCCTCCTGGGAGGTCAGGCCGACGGAGGCGATCTCGGGTTCGGTGAACACCACTTGCGGCACCGCCGCGACATCGGCGGTCGCCGTGTGCGGGCCCCACGGTGAGGTGTCCAGTGGCCGGCCGGCCGCCAGGTCGCCGATGGCGGCGCCCGCGATCCGCGCCTGGTACTTGCCCTGGTGGGTCAGCAGCGCGCGGTGGTTGACGTCGCCGACCGCGTACAGCCAGCCGCCGTCGACGGCGGTGACCCGGCAGGAGTCGTCGACTTCCAGCCATGATCCATCGGTGAGCCCGACGGTCTCCAGGCCGAGTCCGTCCGTCCGCGGGGCGCGGCCGGTGGCGAAGAGGACCTCGTCCGCCTCGATCTCCTCCCCGCCCTCCAGGATCACCGTCACCGGTGCGGACGGCGACTCCCGGCGGACGGCCGCCACGTCGACTCCGGTGCGGACGACGGCTCCCGCCTCGGTGAGTGATGTCGCGACGGACTCGCCGGCGAACGGTTCCATCCTGGGCAGCAGTTGGGCGCCGCGCACCAGAAGGGTGACCTCGGAGCCCAGCGCCCGCCAGGCCGTTGCCATCTCGACGCCGACCACGCCGCCGCCCACCACGACCAGCCGGCCGGGCACGGCCGGCGAGGACGTGGCCTCCCGGCTCGTCCACGGGTGTGCCGCGTCGAGGCCGGGCAGCTCCGGCAGGACGGCGCGGCTGCCGGTGCAGACCGCGACCGCGTGCCGGGCGGTCAGCGTCCGCTCCGTTCCGTCGGGTGCGCGGACGACGACCTGGCGCGGCCCGTCGAGCCGCCCTTCGCCGCGTACCAGGTCGACATCGACGGATTTCAGCCAGGCGGCCTGTCCGTCGTCCTTCCAGTGTGAGGCGAAACTGTCGCGCCGGGCCAGCACCGCGGCGGCGTCGAGACCGCCGCTCACCGCTTCGCGGGAACCGGCGACGCCGCGGGCGCCCGCCAGCGCGGCCACCGGGCGCAGCAGCGCCTTACTGGGCATGCAGGCCCAGTAGGAGCATTCGCCGCCGATGAGTTCGCTCTCCACGACGACGGTGGTGAGGCCCGCGGCGCGGGTGCGGTCCGCGAGGTTCTCGCCCACCGGGCCCGCGCCGATCACGATGACGTCGTACGTCGTGGTCCCGGATGACTGAGGGGAAGGGCTCATGAGAGGGCCTGTCTGCAGGGGGTGGGCGTCCAGAAGTCATCTTCACCCAACGGCCCGGGTACGGCCACCACCTGTCGCGCGGGCGCGGCGGCAGCGGAAAGGCCGTGGTGGGGAGAGTTCCATTTGATTGGTCCAGACCCTTGACGCGACCATGATCACGCGAGTTCAATCACCCCTTGAACTAAGTGGTGATAAAAGAAGCCGCGCTTCCGCAACTTCCTTACGCGGCCTTCTCCGGCGGCCGCCGCCGACCCCCACCAGATCACCGGCGGCTCGTCCCACCACAGCTGATGCACGGCCGCACACCGGCCGTGCACCGGTCGCACGACCGGCCACGACACGCCCGGAGCCGCACCACACCGGGGCGTGCCGCGGTCTGCGCACCACCGGTCAGGACTCCGCCACCCCTGGGGCGGCGGGCACCCCCACGCGCTTCCCGGCGCACGTTCCGAAGGACAGCCATGCCCTGGTCACGCCTGAAGAAAACCCTGGTCGCCGCAGCGATCCCGATCATGTCCGGGGGGCTGCTGCTCGGCAGCAGCCCGGCCGCGAACGCCGCCGCCAACCCCGGACCCGGATTCCCCGCGCACTACGCGGCTCCTTACGTCGAGACCTGGAACTCGCCCTCGGCGATGGCCAGTGCGCAGGCCGCCACCGGCCTCAAGTACTTCACGCTCGCCTTCGTCATCGGCGGCGGGGGGTGCAACGCGACGTTCAACGGCAACACGGATATCGGTGACGCCGGTTGGACCAACGCGATCAACAGCCTGCGCGCCTCCGGCGGCGATGTCATCGCCTCCTTCGGCGGCGCCGCCGGAACCGAACTCGGCCAGGCGTGTACGTCGGTCTCCACGCTGCAGGCGCAGTACAAGCGCGTCGTCGACACCCTCAACCTGACCCGGATCGACCTGGACATCGAAGGCGGGGCGCTCAACGACACCGCCGCCAACGACCGCCGCAACCAGGCGCTCGCCGCGCTGCAGCAGCAGTACGCGGCGGCCGGCCGCACCCTCGCCGTCGACTACACGCTCCCGGTCAACCCGACCGGGCTGGAGTCGAACTCCATCAGCCTGCTGAACAACGCGAAGAGCCGCGGCCTCAACGTCAGCGTCGTCAACATCATGACGATGGACTACGGGCCCTCGATGGACATGGGCCAGGCCGCCATCAACGCCGCCACCGCCCTGCACGGCCAACTCGGCCAGATCTGGAACACCAAGACCTCCGACCAGCTGTGGGCCATGGAGGGCAACACCCCCATGATCGGGGTGAACGACTCGACAAACGAGGTCTTCACCACCGCAAACGCCACCTCGCTGGAGACCTTCGCCGCAAGCCACGGCATCCAGGAGCTGTCCTTCTGGGCACTGGGCCGTGACAAGGCCTGTGCCAGCAACGGCACTCTGTCCGACAGCTGCAGCGGCACCTCGCAGAGCCCGTACCAGTTCGCCCGCACCTTCAACGCGATCACCGGCAACAACGGTGGCGGCGGGACCGAGCCCACCGGGCGGATCACCGGCATCGCCGGCAAGTGCGTCGACGTGGCGGCCGCGAGTTCGGCCAACGGCACCGCCGTACAGCTCTACGACTGCAACGGCACCGGCGCCCAGAACTGGACCGTCTCAGCTGACGGCTCCCTGAAGGCGCTGGGCAAGTGCATGGACGCCACCGGCCAGGGCACCGCCAACGGCACGAAGATCCAGCTGTGGGACTGCTCCGGCGGCGGTGCCCAGAAGTGGACCCGCTCCGGCAACACGCTGGTGAACCCCGCCTCGGGCCGCTGCCTCGACGCCACCGGGCAGAGCTCGGCCAACGGCACACGCCTCCAGCTGTGGGACTGCGCGGGGTCGGCCAATCAGCAGTGGGTGCTCCCCAGCTGATGACCGCCGCACCCCACAACGACAGGAGTACTCCGTGACCGCACGACACTCGAACCATCCGCTCACCGCCCGAAGAGCGGCACCCCTGGCGCTGGCGTTCGTCGTCCTCGCCCTGACCTGTTGGACGCTCCTGGCGCCGGCCGGCAAGGCGTCGGCGGCGGCCCTGCCCACCGGGCCGGTCACCGTCGCCAACAAGAACAGCGGCCTGTGCGCGGACGCCCGCGCCGCCTCGACGGCCAACGGCACCGCCGTGCAGCAGTACACCTGCAACGGCACCGCCGCGCAGCAGTGGCAGTTCCAGGCCACCAGTGACGGCTACGTCCGGGTCAACAGCCAGGGCAACGCCGCCCAGGTGTGGGACGTCGCCGATGTCTCCACCGCCGACGGCGGCCTGATCCACCTGTGGACCTACGGCGGCGGCAACAACCAGCAGTGGTTGCCGGTCGAGGAGACCGGCGGCTCGTACCACTTCGTCAGCCGCAACAGCGGCAAGTGCCTGGATGTGCCGAGCGCCTCGACCGCCAACAGCGTCCAGCTGCAGCAGTGGGCCTGCAACGGCACCACGGCCCAGTCCTTCCAGGTGACCCCGGTGACCGGCACCCCGCCGGACAACCCGCCCGGCACCCCCGACCTGGGCCCGAACGTCTCCGTCTTCGACCCGTCGATGTCCGCGTCGACGATCCAGAGCCGGCTGAACACCGTCTTCAGCCAGCAGGAGACCAACCAGTTCGGCGCCAACCGCTTCGCGCTGCTGTTCAAGCCGGGCACCTACAACGCCGACGTCAACGTCGGCTTCTACACGCAGGTTGCCGGTCTCGGCCTGTCGCCCGACGCGGTCACCATCAACGGCGGTGTGCACGCGGAAGCCGACTGGTTCCAGGGCAACGCCACCCAGAACTTCTGGCGCTCCGCCGAGAACCTCTCCGTCAACCCCACCTCGGGCACCGACCGGTGGGCCGTCTCGCAGGCCGCGCCGTACCGGCGTATGCATGTGCGCGGCAATCTCGCACTGGACGACGGCGGCTGGTCCAGCGGCGGCTTCATGGCCGACTCCAAGGTCGACGGCCAGGTGCGCTCCGGTTCGCAGCAGCAGTGGCTGTCACGGAACAGCCAGTGGGGCAGCTGGACCGGATCCAACTGGAACATGGTCTTCGTGGGCGACACCAACGCGCCCGCCAACACCTTCCCCAACCCGCCCTACACCACCGTGAACCAGACCCCGGTCACGCGGGAGAAGCCGTTCCTCTACATCGACGCGTCGGGCGCCTACCAGGTGTTCGTCCCCGCGCTGCGGTCGAACTCGCAGGGCACCACGTGGGCCAACGGCACGGCCGCCGGCTCCTCGCTGCCCATCAGCCAGTTCTTCATCGTCAAGCAGGGCGCGACCTCGGCCGACATCAACGGGGCCCTCGCGCAGGGAAAGGACCTGCTCTTCACCCCGGGCGTCTACCACCTCAACGACACGATCAGGGTGACCCGTCCTGACACCGTCGTCCTCGGCCTGGGCCTCGCCACGCTCGTCCCGGACAACGGCGTGACCGCGATGTCGGTCGCGGACGTCGACGGGGTGAAGATGGCCGGACTGCTGATCGACGCCGGTTCGGTGAACTCCGCGACGCTCATGCAGGTCGGCCCGGCCGGCTCGGGCCAGAGCCACTCGGCCGACCCGACCTCCCTGCACGACGTGTTCTTCCGCATCGGCGGCGCGGGCGTCGGGAAGGCCACCCAGAGCCTGGTGGTCAACAGCTCCAACGTCATCGGCGACCACATGTGGCTGTGGCGGGCCGACCACGGCAGCGGCGTCGGATGGACGTCCAACACCGCGGCCACCGGCCTGGTGGTGAACGGCAACAACGTCACGATGTACGGGCTGTTCGTCGAGCACTACCAGCAGTACCAGACCATCTGGAACGGCAACGGCGGCCGCACGTACTTCTACCAGAACGAGCTTCCCTACGATCCGCCCAACCAGGCGGCCTGGATGAACGGCGGCACCAGAGGCTACGCCGCCTACAAGGTCGCGGACTCGGTCACCAGCCATGAGGCATGGGGCTTCGGCAGCTACTGCTACTTCAGCAGCAATCCCGCGGTCGTCGAGGAACACTCCTTCGAAGTACCGAACACCTCGGGTGTGAAGTTCCACAACATGGTGACCGTCTCCCTGGGCGGCACCGGAACCATCAACCACGTCATCAACTCCACCGGCGGCCCGTCCAACTCGGGCAGCAACGTCGCCGACCTCGTCAGCTACCCGTAAGCCCACGATGCCGCGCCCGGCCGCTGTGACCAGCGGCCGGGCGCGGCATCCGTGCGTAGCGGCGGCTACCGGTTCGCGGGGACTACCGGCTCGCGGGGACGGTGGCGGTGGCGGTGTTCCAGCCCGAGACCCGCACGCGGGGCGCCGAGCCGTGCAGGTCCGCGGTCCGGTACGAGGCGGTGAGTGTCACCGACTCGCCGGGCCAGAGACTCACCTCGTTGTCGGACCAGGTCACCGGCAGCACCGGGGCGCCGGCGCCGTCCACCAGATGGACGTCGGTCAGCAGCGCGGGCGCCTTGCCCGTGCCCGTGTTGCTGAGGGTGACCGCGGTCGTGGACGTACCGTCGCTTCCTGCGGTGGTCCGTGCCGTCGCGGTGACGGTGGCCGGGGCCAGGGAGCTGAGTCCCTTGAGGTCGGCGTAGGCGGTCGTGGGGGTGTAGTACCAGTCGGTGTTGTTCCAGTCCAGGACGTCCTGCCGGGTGGAGAGCCAGTACACGTTGCGGCTGACCTCGGCGCCCGAGGAGTCCGTCAGCACCAGCTTGGCCAGATAGGTGGTGGACAGCCCGCTGACCGTGGCCGGCACGGTGAGTGCGGTGGTCTTGGCGCCGTCGCCGCCGACGGTCAGTCCGGTACTGGTCCTGTCGTACTTCATGGTCCCGTCGGTGTTGTACAGGCTCACCCGGGCGGTCAGTCCGGACGCGGGCGCGTGCCGGTTGTTGACCAGGACCACCGAGCGGGAGTCGTACGAGTACTGGACGTGCAGCGGTTCGTTGGCCTTCTTGGCGCCGAAGTAGGCGCCGCCCTGGTCGAGATAGCGGTCGACGAGCTGCCAGTGTAGTGAGGTCCAGCCGCTGTTGAACATCCAGTAGATGACTCCGGTGGCCGGCTGGGAGCTGTCGGAGGCGTTGCGGCCGTAGGACTCGAACTGGGCGCGCACGGCCTCGTACTGGGCCAGCTGCGCCTTGCGGACGTAGTCGTCCAGGCCGGTCGGCTTGCCGTAGCGGCCGGTCAGCGCGTTGCCGAAGAGCTTGAGGTCCTTGAAGGTCGACGAGGGCGAGCGGTGGTACTGCGGGGCGGTGGGGTCCTTCCAGAGGGTTTCGAGTTCGGCGGGGGACAGCGTGCGGCGCAGTGTGTCCATGGTGGGGATGTCGGGACCGGCGCTGGTCTCGGAGTTGAAGCCGGTGGCGCCGCCCTCACGTTTGGCGTACCAGTAGTTGGGCGGCACCCAGTCGTAGGGCCCGCTCATCTTCATGCCGGACGGACCCGACAGCGGCGCGGAGTTGGCGGAGGCGGCCGCGACCACGGGTGTCGGCCAGTCGGCGGCCTTCAGAGCGTCGACGTACCCCTTCTCGATGGTGGCGTCCGGGGCGAAGTCGCTGCCGATGAGGAACGAGATGACGCTGGGGTGGTCGCGCAGCCGGGCGGCCTCACCGGCCATGGACGCCTTGGCGACGGGGTAGTCGGCCGCGGTCCACTTGTCGCCGGGCTCGCCGCCGTTGACGTTGCCCTCCCACTTGTCGCAGCACTCCCAGCCGGGCATCGTCAGGATGCCGTACCGGTCGGCGAGGTCGAAGAACTCGTCCGGTTCGATATGGCCTTCGAGCCGGATGGTGTTGAGGCCCAGATCCAGCGCGTACCGCAGCCGGTCCTCGGTGTACGTGCGGTCCCAGCGCAGGAACACGTCGGGTGACCAGCCGCCGCCCTTGATGAGCAGCTTGCGGCCGTTGACGGAGTACTGGCGCGCGCCGTTGCCGTCCACCGGTGCCTTGACGTCCCGGATGCCGAAGCGCTCCTGGGCGCTGTCCGAGGCGGTGCCCGAGACGGTGGCGGTCAGCTGCAGGTCGTACATCGCCTGGGCGCCCATGCCGGCCGGCCACCACACCGCCGGCTGGTTCAGCCGCAGTTGGGGGTAGCCGGACGGCGCGAAGGCGACGGCTTTCGTCTGGTGTGCCGCGAGGCTGACGTTCTGGCTGAAGGTGATGGCGCCGATCGTGCCGGACACGGTCGTGGTGACCGGGTCCGCCGAGTCGTTGCGGACCTGTGCCTTCACGGTCAGGTCGGCCGAGCCGAGGGACGGCAGCGCCAGCGCGGTGACCACATGCGCGTCCCGCAGTGCCACCGGTCCGCCGCGGCGCACCAGGACGTCCCGGACCAGGCCCATGTTCTCGTCGGGCGGCGGCTGGAGCCAGTCGATCCACCCCATGGTCAGGTTCTTCCGCGGATCGTTCGGCTGGACGAGGAAGGCGACGGTGTTGGTACCCGCCGTGACCTGCGCGGTGACATCCAGCTCATGCCGGGTGTAGGCGCCCGCCACCGCGTCCTTGGTGGCGATCCGGACGCCGTTGACGTACACGTCGGCGGCGGAGACGACGCCGCTGAAGTCGAGATAGGTGCGCGCGGACGTGTCGCTGACGGTGAAGTCGGAGCGGTACCACCACGGGACGGCGAAGTCCGCGGTGGGGATCTTCTTGAGGTTCTGCGAGTAGAACGGGTCCGCGTAGCGGCCGGTGGCGAGCAGTGCCGCGAGCACGGTGGAGCGCGGACCGGCCGGGAACCAGCCGGCGGCCGGGTAGCCGGGCGTGGAGACCGCGGTGGGGGAGTCGGTGACCTTGGCGGACGACTGGATGGCGTAGCCGGTGAGGGCGGTCGCCGAGCCCGGCCCCGACGCGGTCGCGGTGACCGGTGCCGCCGGGCGGGCGGCGGTGGGGGACGGGGGAGCTGCGTTGGCGGGGAGGACGAGGGCGAGGGCGAGACCGAGGACGGCGAGTGCCGCCGCGGTGGCCTGCCGTCGATGGTGTGGTGCCGGACGGAGGAACACGCTGGATCTCCCAGTGGCTCGTGGGGGGTTCGCGCCTGGGCAGGGGTGCCGAGTTTTAAGTTAAGGAACTTTACTAATGCGGTTCCCCTGAATTTAAGGAGCCCGGCAGGCCGTGTCAACGGCGCCTGGGAGACATGCGCGTGCCGACGCGGTCCCGCGGTGGCGGGACGGCGCCGGCACGCAGGGGGTGTCGGTCCGCGGCGGACGGGTGTCAGTCGGTGTCGGGCCCCTGTGCGCGCACCTGCTCGACGTGCTCCAGGGAGCCGCGCAGGTCGCCGAGCCACTCGTCGGCGTTGCGCTGGACCAGCCGTACGCACCAGGCCAGCGCGTCGCTGCGGCTGCGGGCCACGCCCCCGGCGATCAGCGTGTCGAGCACCTGGCGCTCGGGCTGCCGCAGCCGCGTCATGACCGGCGCGGCGACCGTGGTGTACCAGCTGCGGGTGTCCGCGCACTGCACACCCCACGACACCTTGCGCCCGTACTTCTCCTCGGCCTCCCGGGCCACCTCCATGCGGGCGCCGCGGGTGCGCCCGCGGAACTCCGCGATGCGCCCCTCCTGGGCCGCGTCCCGCTCCGCCTGTGAGACGCCGGCGGCCAGTTCGGCCTCGGGGATCCGGCCGACGACGGTGATCTCCTCCCGGTCGACGGTGACGTCCAGGAGCTCGGTGAACAGCCCTTCTGGCAGGCGCCCGGCGAACCAGCCGCGTACCGCTTCACGATCCTTCGCTGTAATCATGTAATCAAAATTACTCCTCCGGATCGGAGGGGCAAGCGATTTTCGCTGTTTACTTCGACTGGACGGGTAGGCAGGGACGGACGGGCTGGTCGGCGGCGACGACAGGGAGACCGATGGACGGCGGACGCGGGCTGGACCGGACGGGCACCCGGAGCGTGAAGTGGCTGACCGCGGGCGTGGAGCAGGACGCCGGGCGGATCCCGCTGGGCGTGGCCGATATGGACCTGCCGGGATTTCCGGCCCTCTACACGGCGCTCCGGGACCGGCTGGACCATCGCGCGCTGGGGTACACCCGGGCCGATCCCGCCGCCCGGGAGCTGGTCGCGCGCTGGTACGCCCGCCGCCACGCGGCCGCGATCGACCCCGACTGGGTGGTGCTGCTGCCGTTCGGTCCCCGCACCGCGGTACGCGTGCTGCTCGACGCGGCCGCGGCCGGCCCGGCGCCGCGCGGCCCGGTGCTGACGCCGACGCCCGAGTACGGCGGCTTCTCGGCCGTCGCCGGTGCCGCGGGCCGGTCCGTACGGGAGATCCCGTTCGACCGGACGGGCGGCGGCTATCGGCTGGCCGTGGACGGGTTCGCCGACGCGTGCCGCCGGGAACCGGGCGCCGTGGTGGCGCTGAGCAGCCCGCACAATCCCACCGGCCGGGTCTGGGACGCCGCGGAACTGCATGCGCTCGCCGCGGCGGCGGCCGACTGCGGTGGGCTGCTGATCAGCGACGAGGTGCACTGCGAGATCGTGCATCCCGGGCACCGGCACATCACCGCCGTCCACGCCGCCGGGGAGTTCGCGCGGCACACCGTCGTCGTCCACTCGGTGGGCAAGGCCTTCAACGTCAGCGGCCTGGCGGACGCGTTCCTCCTCGTGCCCGACGCCGGCCTGCGGCGACGTGTCGTCGCCACGCTGGAGGGATGGGGCTTCTTCGAGGGCGGCCGACTGCTCGGGGCGCTCGCCCAGGAGGTCGCGCTGGAACACGGCGAGCCGTGGCTGCGTTCACTCACTGCCGGGCTGACGGACCGGCGGGACCTGATCGTCACCCGGTTGGCGGACGCGGTTCCCGGAGCGGTCGCATGCGTGCCGGAGGCGTCCTTCCTGCTGTGGCTGCGCGGAGCGGCTTTCGGCGGCGCCCTGCCGCAGGGTGTCGCGCCGCATGCCGGGATCCGCGAGGTGCTGCTGGCCGCGTGCGGGGTGGAGTTGACGGACGGCGCCAGGTTCGGGGCGGCGGGGGAGGGCTACGCACGCCTGAACTTCGCGCTGCCGGAGCCGGCGCTCGCCGAGGCGGCCGACCGGATCGCCCGTTTCGCCGAAAAGCGGCCGGGAATGCGGTCGGGGGACCGGTGACGCATGCGGGGGGCATGTGACGCAAGAGAACACCGGCCAAAAAGTGAACATATTCGAACAAACCATAAGAAAAAGTGAGCGCGATCGGCCGTAGTGAGGCACATTGGTTAGCGGCCGTTACAACGGCCCGATGGGAGACATCACCATGCGCCATGACATGGCAGGCACCGCCAGGCGACCGGCCCGGCGGCAGCCCGGTTCCGCCGGACCGGTCACCGAGGCAGAGGCCGAGCTGTTCATCCACGGCATCTGTTTCAAGACCGGCCCACCGACCAGGATCGGTACCGAGCTCGAGTGGTTTCTGCACGACGCGCACGACCCGGCCCTGCACATCGACCCCGGCCGGCTGGCAGACGCCGTCAGCGGCCTGGAACAGCTCCCGCTGAACGCCGGGCTCACCCGTGAGCCGGGCGGCCAGATAGAACTCAGCTCCCGCCCCGCCGACTCCCTCGCGCAGTGCGTCGAGGAGACCTCGGCCGACCTGGCCGCCGTCCGCGGCCATCTCAAGGCGCGGGGCCTCGTCGCCGCAGGCCACGGCCACGATCCCTACCGCACACCGCGCCGCATCCTGGACCTCCCGCGCTATGTCGCGATGGAGGAGTACTTCGACCGGGCGGGCACCGCCGGCCGTTCCATGATGTGCAGCACCGCCTCCGTGCAGGTCTGCGTGGACGCGGGCACCGACAGCCCCGGCCCGCACGGCATCCGTTCCCGCTGGCGGCTGGCCCATCTGCTCGGCCCGGTCCTGGTCGCCGCGTTCGCCAACTCACCGCTGCGGCAGGGGGTCCCCAGCGGCTGGCGGTCCACCCGGCAGGCCGTGTGGTCGCTGATGGACACCGCCCGCACCCTCGCCCCGCCGCTGGACCGCGAACCCCGCGCCGCCTGGGCCCGGTACGCCCTCGACGCGCCGGTGATGTGCATCCGGCAGGAGGACGGCCTGCCCTGGACCGCACCCACCGAACTCACCTTCCGTGACTGGATCGGGAACGGCGGCCCGGCCGGCTCCGCACCCACCCTCGACGATCTGCGCTACCACCTGACCACCCTGTTCCCGCCCGTCCGCCCGCAGGGCCACCTGGAACTGCGCATGATCGACGCGCAGTCCGGCGAGGACGGCTGGATCGTGCCACTGGCCGTGGTCACCGCCCTGTTCGACGACCCCGTCGCCCACCAGGCGGCGCTGCAGGCCCTGCTGCCGCTGGGCGTGGGCGGCCCGCCCGCCCCGCGTAACCCGTTGTGGGTCCGCGCGGCCCGCCGCGGCCTGACCGACCCGGCCCTGCGCAGGGCTGCCGACGCCTGCTTCCGGGCCGCCCTCGACGCGCTGCCACGGATCGGCGCACCCGCGCACGTCCAGGCCACCGTCACCGAGTTCGCCGAGCGCTACATAGCGCGCGGCCGATGTCCCGCCGACGACCTGATCGACCAGGTCCGCTCCGCGTCCGGCCGCCCGCCGGCCCGGACCGGCACGCCGACCAAGGAGGACCGCGCGTGAACGACAGCACCGCCCCCGGACCGGACGAGGACGCGCTGCGCGCCCGCATCGCGGCGGCCCTGACGACCGCGCGCGCCCGCACCCGGACCCTGACCGAGTGCGTCGACGACCCGGACCTCACCGCCCAGCACTCACCGCTGATGTCACCCCTGGTCTGGGACCTCGCACACATCGGCAACCAGGAGGAGCTGTGGCTGCTGCGCACCGTCGGCGGCCACGAGCCGATCTTCCCCAGTGAGATCAACTCGCTCTACGACGCGTTCGAGCACCCCCGCGCGGAACGGCCCCGGCTGCCCCTGCTGCCGCCCGGTGAGGCCCGCGGGTACAACCACGAGGTCCGCGGCCGGGTCATGGACCTCATCGAGAAGACCCCGCTGCACGGCAGCGGCCTCCTCGACGCGGGATTCGCCTTCGGCATGGTCGCCCAGCACGAGCAGCAGCACGACGAGACCATGCTGATCACCCATCAGCTGCGCACCGGCCCCGCCGTCCTCAGCGCCCCGTCGCCGCCCGCCGCGCCCGCCGACGCCGCGACGCTGCCGCGCGAGGTCCTGGTGCCCGGCGGACCGTTCACCATGGGCACCTCCGCGGAACCCTGGGCGCTGGACAACGAACGCCCCGCCCACAGCGTCCAGGTCGACGCCTTCCACATCGACACCACGCCGGTCACCAACGGCGCCTACCTGGAGTTCATCGCGGACGGCGGCTACGACGACCCGCGCTGGTGGACCGGTCCCGGCTGGGAGCACCGGCAGCGGGCCGGGCTGTTCGCCCCGCTGTACTGGAGCCGGGAAGGCGGCCAGTGGCTGCGCCGGCACTTCGGCGTCACCGAACCGGTGCCCGCGGACGAGCCCGTCCTGCACGTGTCCTGGTACGAGGCCGACGCCTACGCCCGCTGGGCCGGCCGCCGGCTGCCCACCGAGGCCGAGTGGGAGAAGGCCGCCCGCCACGACCCGGCCACCGGCCGCTCCCGGCGCTACCCGTGGGGGGACGAGGACCCGGCACCGGAACACGCCAACCTCGGCCAGCGGCACCTGCGGCCCGCCCCCGCCGGCAGCTACCCCGCCGGAGCCTCCCCGCTCGGAGTGCGCCAGCTCATCGGCGACGTCTGGGAGTGGACCGGCAGCGACTTCCTGGCCTATCCCGGATTCGCCGCCTG
The DNA here is from genome assembly GCF_010548325.1 of Streptomyces sp. SID13666. Lineage (NCBI taxonomy): Bacteria > Bacillati > Actinomycetota > Actinomycetes > Kitasatosporales > Streptomycetaceae > Streptomyces > Streptomyces sp. SID13666. Next base: position 41,819 of record NZ_JAAGLX010000035.1, read on the forward strand.
GCCCTACCCGGAGTACAGCGAGGTCTTCTACGGCGGCGACTACAAGGTGCTGCGCGGCGGAGCGTTCGCCGTCGACCAGGTCGCGTGCCGCGGCACCTTCCGCAACTGGGACCACCCCGTACGCCGGCAGATCTTCTCCGGCTTCCGCACCGCCCGCTCCCAGGACAGCCGCTGATGTGCCGGCATCTGGCCTATCTCGGGCCGCCCGTCGCGCTGCGCACCGTGCTCACCGAGCCGGAGCACAGTCTGTACCGGCAGTCCTGGGCGCCCCGCGAGCAGCGCCACGGAACGGTCAACGCCGACGGATTCGGCGTCGGCTGGTACGCGGACCGCGATCCGGTGCCCGCTCGCTACCGCCGCGAAGGACCGATCTGGGCCGACGCCTCCTTCCCCGACCTCGCCCGCGTCATCAGCACCGGCGCGCTGCTGGCCGCCGTCCGCTCCGCGACCGAGGGCGGTGCGGCGGGAGAGAACGCCGCGGCGCCGTTCGCCGCCGACCGCTGGCTCTTCAGCCACAACGGGGCGCTCACCGGCTGGCCCGCGACCCTGGAGCCCGCCGCCGCGCGGCTCTCCGCCGCGGAACTGCTCTCCCTGGACGCGCGCTGCGACTCCGCGTTCGTCTGGGCCCTGGCACTGCACCGGCTGCGGGCCGGGGAGCCGCCGGGCGACGCTCTCGCCGGCACCATCGCCGACCTCGCCCCGCACGACCGGGGGCGCCTCAACCTCCTTCTCACCGACGGTGCCGTCATCGCCGCCACCACCTGGGGCGACACCCTCTACTACCGCCACGAGCCGGGCCGTTCGGTCCTCGTCGTCTCGGAACCCCACGACGACGAGGACACCTGGGTCAGGGTCCCCGACCGGACCCTGCTCGTCGCCACCCCCGACGAGATCCAGCTCACGACGCTCAAGGAGCCGAACCGTTGAGTACCTTCACGCTCACCCGCCGCCTGCCCGCCGACGCCAACGCCGACGCCCTGCGCGCCGACGTACGCGAAGGGCTCACCGCCGACCCCAAGTGGCTGCCGCCCAAGTGGTTCTACGACGCCCGCGGCAGCGAGCTCTTCGAGGAGATCACCCGGCTCCCGGAGTACTACCCGACCCGGGCGGAACGGGAGATCCTGCAGACCAGAGCGCAGGAGATAGCCGCCGCCACGGGAGCGGCCACCCTCATCGAGCTCGGCTCCGGATCGTCCGACAAGACCCGGCTGCTCCTCGACGCGCTGCTCGCCGCCGGGACGCTGAAGACGTACACACCCGTGGACGTCAGTGAGGCGGCCCTGCAACAGGCCGGGGAAGCGCTGCTCAAGGAGTACCCCGGGCTACGTGTCGACGCCCTCATCGGCGACTTCCTGGGCGACCTGCGGGTGCCCGGGGCCGAGGGGCCGCGGCTGGTGGCCTTCCTCGGTGGCACCCTCGGCAATCTGCTGCCCGCCGAACGCGCCCGCTTCCTGGCCGCGGTCCGCGCCGGACTCGCCCCCGGCGACGCGCTGCTGATCGGCACGGACCTGGTGAAGGACGAGGCCACCCTCGTCGCCGCCTACGACGACGCGGCCGGGGTGACCGCGGAGTTCAACAAGAACGTGCTGCACGTCATCAACCGCGAACTCGGCGCCGACTTCGACCCGGGTGAGTTCGACCACATCGCTCTGTGGGACCGGCAACACGAGTGGATCGAGATGCGGTTGCGGGCCCGCTCCCACCTGACGGTGAAGATCCCCGAGCTCGACCTCGCGGTCACCTTCGAGCCGGGCGAGGAGATGCGCACCGAGATCTCCGCGAAGTTCCGCGAGGAGGGCCTGCGCGAGGAGCTCGACGCCTCCGGGCTCGACCTGCGCCACTGGTGGACGGATACGGGCGGCAGGTTCGGGCTGTCGCTGTCCGTCGCCCGGTAACGGCGCTTCTCCGCGGACACCGTGACCGGCTCCCGCACCGCCCTCGGCGGTGCGGGAGCCGTCTCATGTCAGGGGTGTTCGAGGGGTGTCACTTCCGGCGGGCTCGGCCCATGAGACTCTGGGCACCGCTGAACTGATGTACGACACCTACAGGAGGGGTCGCGGGTGCCCGCGATACGTTTGACCCGGACGCACCGGATTCTTGTCGGTGTGGTCGTCGCCGGTGCGGTGGTGATCGCCGCGATCGGTTTCGCGGGATCGTACGCCGCGGTGCGGGAGCTCGCGCAGAACAAGGGCTTCGGCTGGTTCGCGAACGTCTTCCCGATCGGGGTGGACGCCGGGATCGTGGTGCTGCTGGCGCTGGATCTGCTGCTGACGTGGATGCGGATCCCGTTCCCGCTGCTGCGCCAGACCGCGTGGCTGCTGACCGCCGCGACCATCGCGTTCAACGGCGCGGCCGCCTGGCCCGACCCGGTCGGGGTCGGCATGCACGGCATCATCCCGGTGCTGTTCGTCGTCTGCGTCGAGGCCGCCCGGCACGCGGTGGGCCGGGTCGCGGACCTGACCGCCGACAAACACATGGAATCGGTCCGCCTCACCCGCTGGCTGCTCGCCCCCTTCCCCACCTTCAAGCTGTGGCGCCGCATGAAACTGTGGGAGCTGCGCTCCTACGACCAGGTCATCCGCCTCGAGCAGGACCGCCTCGTCTACCAGGCCCGCCTCCAAGCCCGCTACGGCCGCGCCTGGCGCCGCAAAGCACCCATCGAGGCCCTCATGCCGCTGCGGCTGGCCCGCTACGGCATCCCCCTCGCCGAAACCGCCACCCTCGGCCTCGCCGCCGCCGGCATCACCCTTCCCACCGTGCCCGCCGTCACCGCCGGCCCCGGGGGACCGGACGGCGCCACCGCAGAGGGCGAGGACGCCGGAGCCACGCGCCATGAGCAGTCCGCCGCCCCCGGCCCGGACAGCGTCGACGGCCGGGCCCACCCCGGACAGCCGGCGGAGGACGACGGGAGCGACGGATACGAGAACCTCTGGTTCACCCCGGTCCCGGTGCTGCCCACGGACGAGTCCGGCGAGCTCGGCGCGTACCCGGCGCCGGACGACCGCACGGCGCCCGAGCCGGAACCGGTGGCCGCGCGCGAGCAGCCGGCCGCCGCGCCCGCGGGTCCCGCCGGCGCCGCCTCGCGCCTCGACACCATTTACGCCGCGTTCGTCGAACTGACCGACGCCCTGGGCCAGTACCCGACCTTCGACGATCTCGCGAAGAGTCTCTTCGTCCGCTACAACGTCTCCGGCCGCGGCGGTCAGCCGTTGAGCCCCGACAGCCTGCGCCGCTATGCCGGCCAACTGCGGGAACGCTACGAGGAGGAGCGCTCGGGAGCGGAATACGGTGTGGAGGTTTGAGAGCAACCTCCCCCGGAGGAGTGACCGTTGCGGGAAGTTGTCCTCCTGGACGCCGACGGGCTGGGACACTCCGGTAAGAGCGGTTCGGCATGATCCGGTAGCAATGCGTTGTATTGACGGGTTCGCCTCACCCGCCGCCATCTGCCCCGCGCAGCCGGCGAGACAAGGAGGTGGCGGCGCTGGTGATCACGGTTCTGGAGTGGCTCGGCCTGTGGGTCGGCGTCAGCCTTGCCGCGGGCCTGCTGATCGCCGTGGCCGGATATCGTCGCAACACCCTGCGCCGCCGTGCCGAGGAGTCCCGCCGGATCGACCCGCCGGACGGCGAGCCCCAGGACTGACGTGCGGATCTGCCTCCGGACGAGGGGGCCCGGCACACTATCGCGACGGCGTTCCGTGCGCAACACTGGATCCATGACGCCCGAGCAGCAGCGTGTTCTGGACACGATCGCGTTCCGGCTTGCCGCACGACTGGGCATCGACCGGGCCGAGGCCCGGATCGCGGTCGAGGACGCGGCCGACCGGCGCGGTCCCCATCTCGCCGAGGTCGACGCGGAGTTCCGTGCCGTGGCCGCTGAGCTGGCCGCCGCCGGGCAACCGGCCGCCCGGTTCGCCGCGGCGCTCCACCGGGCCGCCCGGCGCAGCGTCCGCGACGCGGTCCGGGAACGGGAGCGCGGCAAGCGCTTCGTCGCCCGGCATCCGGACCTGGTCGCCCTCGACCACCGGCTCGACCGACTCTACGAGCGCCCCACGTCCTGACGGCGGTCGCCGCCGCCTCAGTGCGCTACCCGGCGCCGTGCCCGCGCTCCGCCACCGCGTGGCCGAGTTCCGTGCGGCGGTGGCGGATCTCGTGCCGGAGGCGCTCGCCGACGACGAAGCCCGCGTCCCGCAGCACCGACAGGTGCTCCGATACGGTGCCGCCCGCGAGGCATGGCGGTGGGCGAGCGCGGAGGTCGAGGCGGGTTCCGTCAGGCCGGCAGCAGCGCGGCCCGGGTGCGGCCGATCAGCCCGGCTGTTGGTGGAGCCCGATCCCGCCGAGTAGCGCGGCTCGCCCTGGGCCGAGCCCGCTGTCCGGTCGTGGACCGTCCCCCGTCTCCCGCTCGCGGAACGATGGCATGATGTCGACCTTCGCGAGCGAGAGGGGACGCCACCGTGCGCATTCTGTTCACCTTCGTCGGAGGGAACGGCCACTTCGAACCGCTGATCCCGATCGCGGACGCCGCACGGGAGGCCGGCCACACCGTCGTGTTCACCTGCCGTCCCAGCATGGCCAGGACGGTGGCGGCGGCGGGATTCGACGTCCTGGAGGAGGACACCGGCCGCGAATGGCAGGCGGAGCGGCGTCCGCTCCTCGCGGTCAGTACCGAGCGCGAGGACCAGGTCCTGCGGGACGCCTTCGCCGGCCGGATGGCGCGTGAGCGCGCGGCGAGCGGGGTCGACGTGTATGCCGCGTGGGAGCCCGATCTGCTGGTGTGCGAGGAGATGGACTTCGGCAGTGTGGTCGTGGCCGAGCGCCTGGGGCTGCCGTACGCGCGCGTGCTCGTCATAGCCGAGGGCTCGTTCGTCCGGCACCACCTGATCGCGGAGCCGCTCAACCAGTTGCGCGCCGAGCACGGCCTGCCCGCCGACCCCGGGCTGGAGATGCTCGGCCGCCACCTCGTCCTGGCGCCCTTCCCGCCCGGCTTCCGGCACCCGGACTTCCCGCTGCCGCCCACCGGGCAGGCGCTCCGGCCGCGCGGCCTCGACGCGGTGGCGGAGGAAGCCGTGCCGAAGTGGATCGGGGAACTGGACGACGCTCCGACCGTCTACTTCACCCTCGGCACCGTGTTCAACGTGGAGTCGGGGGACCTCTTCGCGCGGGTGCTGAAGGGGCTGCGGGATCTGCCGGTCAATGTGGTCGTGACGGTCGGCAAGGACATTGACCCCGCGGAACTCGGACCGCAGCCCGGCCATGTGCGCATCGAGCGCTTCGTCCCGCAGGCGGCGCTTCTGCCGCACTGCGACGTGGTCGTCTCGCACGGCGGGTCCGGGAGCGTGATCGGCGCGCTGGCGTACGGTCTGCCGTCGGTGCTGATCCCGATGGGCGCCGACCAGCCCCAGAACGCGGCCCGTTGTGCCGCGCTGGGTGTCTCCCGCGTGCTCGACGCCGTGTCGGCCACCCCGGACCACGTCCGCGAGGCCGTCGTCGAGGTACTGGCGGACGCGTCCTACCGGCTGGCCGCCGAAGGACTGCGGGACGAGATCGCCGCCCTGCCGGGCGCCGACCGGGCCGTCTCGCTCCTGGAAGACCTGGTGGCGGAGCAGGACCTGCCCGGCTGAGCCGCTGAGCAGGCTGAGCTTTGGTGAACGATTTCAGCGTGTTGGTCATTTTGGCGGCTTTTGTGATGTTTTAGCGTCGGGGTGGTGTGGTTGGCGGGTGGCGTGGACTGTGGAGGTTCGGGTGGCGTCGTGCGGTGAGGCCGAGTGCACGGGATGTGCGTGCGAAACGGACCGGGAGCGTACGGCGCCTGCTGGATTCGGCATCGGGTCCCGCTGGTGGCCGCTTGCGGCCTACTGGGTGGCCTCGCGGCTGGTGATGCTGGCCATGCTGCGCACCGGGCGCGGGGACATCGCGGAAGAGGTGCACCGGCTGTACACGCGCTGGGCCGGCGAACTGGCGGCCGGATCGTTCCCGGCCGGGGACGTCACCTGGCAGTACCCACCGGGCGCGGGGCTGGTCATGCTCGCGCCCCGTCTGCTGCCCGTGGTGTCGTACCTGCAGGGATTCGTCGCACTGATGGTGCTGGCCGACGCCGTTGTGGTGCTGGCCCTGGTGCGCGCCGCGCGCAGTGGCGGTCCGGCCGGCGGGTCCGGCAGCGCGGCCGGCGCCTGGCTGTGGGCCGGCGGTCTGCCCCTGCTGCTGGCACTGCCCTTCGCGCGGTTCGATGTGGCGGTCACCGCGCTGGCCGTGCTCTCCCTGCTGGTCATCGGCCGGCGGCCGTGGCTCGGCGGCACCCTCGCCGGGCTCGCCGCGATGATCAAGGTGTGGCCGGCGCTGATCGTGCTCGGCACCCCCAGGGGCCGGTCCACCCGCCAGGCCTGGAGCGCGGTGCTGGGGTCCGCGGCGGTGCTGCTGACGGTGCTGGCGCTGGGCTTCCGCGGGACGTTCGGATTCCTGTCCTCGCAGGGCAACCGGGGCGTCGAGGTCGAGTCGATGGGCGGCACCCTGCTGCACCTGGCCCGGCTGGGCGGCTGGCCCGGCCGCGTCAGGATGCACTACGGCTCGTTCGAGTTCCTCGGCCCCTACGTCTCCAGCGTCGCCCGCGGCTCCCTGCTGCTGACCGCGGTGGCGTTCGGATGGCTGCTGCTGTGGCGCTGGCGGGCCAGGGTCTGGAGCGAGGCCACCGTCTACGACGCGGCCCTGACGGCGGTGCTGCTGTTCACCTCCACCAGCCGGGTGATCAGCCCGCAGTACCTGATCTGGCTGATCGCCCTCGCCGCGGTGTGCCTGACGGTGCGCGGCACCACCCAGCGCCCGGTGGCGGTACTGCTGCTCCTCGCCACCGCCGTCACCGCCGTGGACTTCCCGCTGTTCTTCGGCGCGGTGCTGAACAGCTCCTGGCAGGGCGTTGCCGTCCTCTTGGCGCGCAACAGCCTGCTGGCGGCCGCGACGCTGCTGTCGTGCGTACGGCTGTGGCGCGCGGCGGTCCCGTCCGGCCGAACCTCCCGTGCGACCGGACGCCGTGCCGGACTGCGGCAGGTACCCCTGGAGAGCGGGGCCGTCGGCGGCAGCTGACCCCATCCTGGCCACGCCGGGCCGCGCCGGCTTTAAGGTCGTGTCATGGCTGCAGACGAGGGGACCGTACGGGTCGACAGTTGGATCTGGTCCGTACGGCTGACGAAGACCCGGTCGATGGCCGCCGCGGCGTGCCGCGCCGGCCACGTCAAGGTCAACGGAGAGCGGGTGAAACCGGCCCACACGGTGCGGGCCGGGGACGAGGTACGGCTGCGCGGGGAGGGTGCCGAGCGGATCGTGGTCGTCTCGCGCATCGTGCGCAAGCGCGTCGGGGCGCCCGTCGCCGCGGAGTGCTTCGTCGACAACAGCCCGCCGCCGCCCGCCCGTGCGGACCTCCTGGCGATCGGCCACCGCGACCGCGGGGCGGGACGCCCCACCAAGCGCGACCGGCGCGCGATGGAACGCCTCCGGGACATCGACGCCTGACGTCGCACGACCGGCGGCCACGGGGCGCCGCGTGGTCGCCGTCCGGGCTCCCGGACCGCTTGCCGTAGGAGATCGGCGCACCTAGCGTGAACCGTGCCGGCCGGGCCCCCGGCCCACCGGATCGCGCAGCGCTGACCTGGGAGGCGATCACCACGGACCCGATCGAGTTCCGGGACCGCGCGCCCGCACCCGCCACCGGCGGTGTATCGCTCCGGCTGCCCGGATCAGAACGGTAGGCCCTGCCATGTTCTCGTTGTCGCGGGCGGCCCGCCGGAAGACGGACGAGGCCGGGCAGGCGGGCGTGGCCGGGAAACCCGGCGGGACCGGGACGGCCGGGGAGATCCGCGTCCGCTCCGCCGCCGGGCGGTGGGTGCTCGTCGCCTCGATCCTCGGGTCGGCGCTCGCCGGCATCGACGCCACCGTCGTCAACATCGCCCTGCCGGCGATCGGCCGTGACTTCGGCGCAGGATTCGGCACCCTGCAATGGGCGGTCACCGCGTACACCGTCGCACTCGCCTCACTCATCCTGCTCGGCGGAGCGCTGGGCGACCGGTACGGCCGGCGCCGGGTCTTCAACGTCGGCGTCCTGTGGTTCGCCGCCGCTTCCCTGCTGTGCGGGCTGGCGCCCTCATCCGGCCTGCTGCTCGCCGCACGAGCGCTGCAGGGCGTCGGGGGAGCGCTGCTGATGCCCGGCAGCCTGGCCATGATCCAGGCGTCCTTCCACCCGGAGGACCGGGCGCGGGCGATCGGCTCCTGGTCCGCCTTCGGCGGTGTCGCGACCGCGATCGGCCCGTTCCTCGGCGGCTGGCTCGTCCAGGCCGCTTCCTGGCGCTGGGTGTTCCTCATCAACGCCCCGCTCGCCGTCGCCGTCGTCCTCATCTCGCGGCGGCACGTCCCCGAGACCCGCGATCCGGCTGCCACCGGCCGGATCGACGTGCTCGGCGCGGCCCTGAGCTGTGTCGGACTGGCCGGCGTCACCTACGCGATCATCGCCGCCCCGGAGCACGGAGCCGGGTCGCCGACGGTGCTCGTCAGCGGTGCGCTCGGCATCGCCGCCCTGGCCGGCTTCCTCGTCGCGGAGGCACGCCAGGCGCACCCGATGCTGCCGCTGAGCATGTTCTCCTCACGCCAGTTCAGCGCCGCGAACGGAGTCACGTTCGCCGTCTACGGGGCGTTCGGCGGAGTGTTCTTCCTGCTCGCCGTCCAGTTGCAGGTCGTCTCCGGATTCTCGCCGATCGCCGCCGGGACGGCGATGCTGCCGATCACGATCATGATGCTCCTGCTCTCCGCGCGCTTCGGCCGGCTGTCGCAGCGCATCGGGCCCCGGCTGCCGATGACGATCGGACCGCTGATCTGCGCGGCCGCGATCCTGCTGATGTTCCGCATCGGGCCGGACGCCGACTACGTCCAGGACGTGCTGCCCGCCGTCGTGGTGCTGGGATTCGGCCTGGCCGTCCTGGTCGCCCCGCTCACCGCCACCGTCCTGGACGCCGTCGGCGCCGAGCACGCCGGCGTGGCGTCGGGGGTCAACAACGCGGTCGCCCGCGCCGCCGGCCTCATCGCCGTCGCCGCGCTGCCCGCCGTCACCGGACTGACGGGCCGCAGCTACGACGACCCCGAGGCGTTCTCGCACGGATTCCACCAGTCGCTGGTCATCGCGGCGGCGCTGCTCGCCGCGGGCGCCGCGCTGGCCGCCATCACGATCCGCACCCCACCTCCGCCGCCCGCCGAAGCGCCGGCAGCGCCGCAGGAGGAGGGGGAGGAGGAGCAGCCCGCGCCGCGTATGCACTGCGCGGTGGACGGCCCGCCGCTGACCGCCCGCAAGTGCAACATCGGCTGACAGCGGTCAGTCCAGCGTCCGCCGCATCGTGTAGATGGAGTACGTCCCCATCTCGCCCCCGGGATCCAGCTCCCTGACCTTGTCGAGCATCCAGGCCGGTGCCATCCCCTGTGCGCTGTACTCGGCATCGCCGCGGGCCTCGAGCAGCCAGCCCTCGCCGCCCAGCCGGTCGAGCCGGGCCAGGATCAGGGTGGGGGTCTGCAGCGTCGAGTCCTCCAGCGCGACGATCTCCGCGCCTTCGCCGGTGACCACCAGTTCGTAGACCTTTTCCGCCCCCGGGGGCCCGTAGTACCCGATGTACAGAAAGCCGTACTGCCAACGCTCCACTGTCGTCCTCTCCCAACCGGTCGGATGGTGGCACGGTCACGTCACTGAGGACGCTTGCGCTCGTACAGCCCCTGCCCAGCCAGCGCTCCCGCATAGATCACGAATCCGATGCCGATGAGCCAGGACTGGACGATCAGGACGGTGCCGATGGGCCCGTACGAGACCGCGCTGCCGGCGATCAGCGGCGAGAAGACGGTGATGGAGAAGAACCGGAGACCGACCAGCCCGCCCACGGTCAGCAGGGCGCCGGGCAGCAGGAGCCGCTGGCCGATGCGGCCGCACAGCAGGAAGTGCTGGATCCACCAGAAGAACGCCACGCCCCCGACTCCCGTCACCACGATGCGGATGAGGGGCTGCAGCGGAGTGTCCTGCAGGACGTGGTCTGCGTACTCGGCCGTCAGCAGGTAGCCGACCAGGACCGCGAGAGCCAGCGCCCGCCGCCAGGTGGCGTGCCAGGGTGCGGACGGCAGGTCCCAGATGCGTTCGTAGGCGGTCTGGATGGCGGCGATGAACGACAGCCCGAAGACCGCCAGGGACGCGAGGCTGAGCGCGGTCGTCGTACTCAGCACCCGCGCCGGGCTGCTGAACAGGCTCTCCACCGCGCGGGCGGAACCGCCCGTCACCCCCAGTGCGTCCCGCACCCACGCCACGAACCCCTGGCCGTTGTGCCCCAGCGCCGCCGCCACGACGATCAGCAGCGGAATCAGCGTCACCAGGCCGAGTGCGGCGAAGCCCATCGACCGCTGCATCAGCTCTATCTCCACGCCCCGCCGCCAGATCCGGCGCGCCACCCGGGCAGGCTTCGGCCCCCGGCGGGACGACGGACCGTCCGAGCCGGAGTGCGCGGTGCGGCGGGTACCGGGAACAGGATCCGAGCCCATGCCGGTCTGCTACCCCGTCCTGGGGCGTCTGCACGGGCCGAACGCCGTCGGTGCGACCGGGTGTGCGGTTCGCGGCGGGGGAGCCGGATTCGGCCGGATGACCCGCTGCCACCGGCAACGCCGGGGCCGGGTGGCTGATCTCCGGCCGGGGAGGGCGTACCGGGCGGGACGGCCGGGTACGCGCAGCGCGTGGACGGGTCTCCCGTTCGTCTTGGCCGCAGATCACGAAGGACGGTAGTACGACATGGCGGAGTTCCTGACCGACATCGAAACGCTCCGGAGCCGGGCACGCAAGGAGATCGAGAAGGGTCCGGTGACGGATGCCTACGGCGCTGACCTGCAACGGGTCATCCAGGTGCTGAACGAGGCACTGGCCACCGAGATCGTGTGCACGCTCCGCTACAAGCGGCACTACTTCACGGCCACCGGGCTGTACTCCGAGCCCGTCGCCGCCGAGTTCCTGGAGCACGCCCAGGAGGAGCAGGCGCACGCGGACAAGCTGGCCCAGCGGATCGTCCAGCTGGGCGGGGAGCCGGACTTCGACCCGGACACCCTCACCAAGCGGTCGCACGCCGAGTACGACGCGAGCCTCGGGCTGATCGACATGATCAAGGAGGATCTGGTGGCGGAACGGGTCGCCATCGCCTCCTACACGGAGATCGCCCAGTGGCTTGGCAACGGCGACCCGACCACCCGCCGGGTGTTCGAGGAGCTCCTCGCGCAGGAGGAGGAGCACGCGGACGACCTGCGCGGGCTGCTGGAACGCATCCCCCAGGAGAAGTCGGGCCTCTGACGGCCCGAACTCCCGCCCGTCCGCCGCGGACCGGTGCGCGGCACGCCAGGATTCCCGGGCGTGCCGCGCACCGGTCCGCGGCGCGTCGACGGGCGCGCTCGGGTCCACGTGGACCACGGGAGCCCTGTCACGCGCCGGGCGTTTTGCCTCCCCGAGCCGGGGGAAGCGGCTTCAGTACAGAGTTCTCCGGCCGGCCGGCGGACCTCCGCCCCCGTGCGGAGCTGAACCGGCCGGAGACCTGCCACCCACGAGGGTGTACGACGGCACGGTGCGGAGCATGGAGTATCGTCCGGCCGGAAGCGCGGCCGGCGTTGACGAAGGAGCGCAGGAGGCGGCCTCCGCCCGGGGGCCAGACATCGCGGAGACACCCCATGGACGCTGACGAACACTCACAGCTCACACCGGACTTACCTGCCCTGGTCGAGGTTCCCGATCTTCCCGGAGCGGCCGCGTCGGCAGCCGAGCGCGCCGCCCCTCCAACCCCCGGGAAGCACGGTGCGGACCGCCGCGCCATCAGTCCGTTCAGCCGCACGGGGGAGGGACCCACACGATGGGAGCTGTAGAACTCACCGACGAGGAACGCCGGATCCTCAGCAGCATGGAGGTCAACTTCCGCCGTGAAGGCCGACTCCTGCGCCGGCTGGCCAGTTGGGTCGCCCCTGCCTACCGCAGGGTGCGACGCCCGCCGGTCCGCTGGCTGGTGGCGCTGCTCGGCGGACTGGCCGCCGGATCCCTGATCCTGCTGATCGAAGCGGTACGCGCCGACGCACCGACGCTGATCTACACCTTCGTCGGCACCTGGACGGTCACACTGATCGGACTCGGAGCCCTGACGCGCCGGGCCACGGCCGTCTCCGTGCACCGCCCCCACTGGCACCGGAAGCACCGCGCGCACCAACCGGACCGGACCGCACGAGGTGCGCCGCGGCACGACGCCCCCTGAGCCGAACGGCCTCGGTCAGCCGGTGAAGCCCTTCTCGGCCAGGATCGCGTCGATGCGGGCACGATGCGCCGCTTCCCAGGCATCGAGGGATTCGCCGGCCTCCTTGGCCAGCTTCGTGCGGGCGTCGGCGAGCACCTGCTCCTGACGGGCGCCGGGAGTGACGACGATGCCTTCCTCGTCGGCGACCACGATGTCGCCGGCGCTCACGTTCACGCCGCCGCACCGCACCGTGCCGTTGAGCGGCGCAACGGCCTTCTTGGTCCCGGGAATGGGGATGACGCCCCTGGCGAAGACGGGAAAGCCCATCTCGCGCACCTCGGCGAGGTCACGGATCACACCGTCGAGCACGAACGCCGCGATCCCCCGGCGCTGGGCGACGGCGCAGACGTTGCCGCCGGCGAGCGCGTAGTCCACGTCACCCGCTTCGACGACGATGACCGAGCCGGGCTCCGCGCGGTGGATGGCCGCGTGCAGCATCAGGTTGTCGCCGGGAGGGCACCGTACGGTGAACGCCGGGCCGGCAATCCGCGGAGAGGGCCACAGCGGGCGGATGCCGATGTCCATGACCTGCTCATGGCCCAGGACGTCGGCGAGCGTGGTCGGGGAAACGCTGGTGAATCCGGTGACGCCGTTCATGTTCTTCCTTCACTCGGGACCACCCGACTCGGGTCGCTCCCAGGCTAAACCGTTGCCTTGCCGCGCGATCATCGGGGAGTTGCCGCGAGCAGCGAGTCGACTTCGGCCCGGGTGGGCAGCGCGTTCTGCGCGCCGCGCCGGGTGGCGGCCACGGCGCCGGCCGCACAGGCCCGGCGGACGGACTCGGCGAGCGGGCGGCCGAGACCGAGAGCGATGGCCAGTTGGGCACAGAAGGCGTCGCCCGCACCGACGGCGTCCACCGCGTCGACCGGGAAGCCCGGTTCGGTGAGCGGACCCCGGGCATCGGCGGCGACCGCGCCGGCCGCGCCGAGCGTGATCACGACGGTCCCGGGCCCCAGCCGACGGAGCTGGTCCGCGCGCGCCGTCCAATCCTCGTCCCGGCCCCCGGACGGTACGTCGGGGAGGCCGAGCAGTCCGGCGGCCTCGGTCTCGTTGACGATGAGGACATCGACCGCACGCAGCAGTTCGGCCGGCAGCGGGCCGGGACCGGGCAGCGGAGCGGCGTTGAGCACGGTCAGCGCCCCGGCGGCGCGCGCCTCGCGGGCCGCGGCCAGCACGGTGGGCAGCGGCACTTCGAGCTGGAGCAGGACGGTGTCGGCGCGGTTCGCGACGATGCCTTCCGTGAGGTTCCGCAACGTGGCTTCGTCCAGGTGGTGGTTGGCGCCTGGGGAGAGGGTGATGGTGTTCTCGCCGTCGCGCTGCACCACGATCAGCGCCAGTCCGGAAGCGGTGTCCGGGAGGGTGCCCACCGCGCTGTCGTCGATCCCCTCCGCCGTCAGGGCCGCCCGCAGTTCCACGCCATGGGCGTCGTCCCCGAGCAGCCCGACCATCCGGACCCGTGCGCCGAGCCGCGCCGCGGCGACCGCCTGGTTGCCGCCCTTCCCGCCGGGTCCGCGGACGACATCGGCGCCGGAGACCGTCTCGCCCGGCCGGGGGAGACGCGGCACCGTGACCGAGAGGTCCATGTTGAGACTGCCGACCACGACCAGCCGTTCGTCCATCACCGATGTCCTTCTCTTCGTCGTCGCGACCGGGCGCCCCGGCACGCCGGGGCTATGCCTCCGCGAGCAGTCCGGAGATCGCCCGGCCGAACATCAGCCGGCCGGACCGGACGGTCAGACCGTCGAACAGCCGCGGCAGTCCCCGTACCCGCAGATCCTCGGTCCACACGATCCGCGATCCGGTGTCCCGCGCGGCCACTTCGATCTCGGCCCACCCCACGACGACCGTGCCGCGCTTCTCCAGCCGGCAACGGCCGGTGCCACCCGGCGCGGGCGGTTCCCAGCGCACGATCTCCATGGGGTCGTCGAACCCGACAGGCCCCAGGCCGGACCGCGCCACGAACACGGTGCCCAGCCGCGTGGGCGGCGGGGTGGTGACGGTGATCCTGGTCAGCGGCACATGGGCCGCGTGCCGCTCCCAGCGGGTGAGCCGCCGCCACACCTCGTCGACGGGCAGTGGGGAGGAGCGCTCGATCCTGATCAAAGCCACCACGTGACCCTATGCGAGCGCGCCCACTGGGCGCCGGGACCCGCCGCGGTGTCCTGATCCCGTCCCAAGACCCCACTCGTCCCTCGCGGCTTGCTCTAGGATGGCTGGACTCCGAGCACCGCTCCCTGGAGGTACCCCGCAAACGGGAGCGCGCCCGCACGTATCGTTCGTGCGAGATCACGGAGGGGCGGCATCGATTTCGTCTGCCCTTCTTGAGGAGTCACACATGAACATCGGTCTCGGTCTTCCCGTCGACGATCCCGGTCGGCTGCTGAGTTGGGCCCGTCGTGCCGACGCCGGCCCCTTCACCACCCTCGGACTGCTGGACCGGCTGGTCCACGACAACCCCGAACCACTCATCACCCTGGCCGCCCTCGCCGGTGCCACCCACCGCATCCGCGTACAGACCGAGGTACTGCTCGCACCTCTGCACCGGACCGCACTGCTGGCGAAGCAGACCGCCACCCTCGACCACCTCTCGGGCGGCCGCTTCACCCTCGGCATCGGGATCGGCGGACGCGAGGACGACTACCTTGCCACCGGAGTCGACGTCCACCGGCGCGGCCGCCGGCTCGACGAGCAGATGGCGGTACTGCGCCGCGTCTGGGCGGGCGAGCCCTACGGCGACGGTGTGGGACCGATCGGACCCGCGCCCGTGACACCCGGCGGCCCCGAAGTGCTCTTCGGCGGCTTCACCCCCGCCGCGATCGCCCGCGCCGCCCGCTGGGGTGACGGCTTCCTCGGCGCCGCGCCGTCACCGCACTTCACCGACCGCCTGTTCCGCCAGGCGGAACAGGCCTGGCGCGACGCCGGGCGTACGTCGGCGCCCCGGCTGGTGGCCCAGCTCAACGTCGCCATCGGCCCGGACGCGGTGGTCGCGGAAGCCCGCAAGAACGTCGGCCACTACTACGCGTTCCTCGGCGACGCGTCCCATTTCGCCGACGGACTGCTGGGCGATCCGAAGGAGATCAAGGCCGCGGTGCGTACGTACACCGACCTCGGCGCCGACGAAGTGATCCTCTACTGCTGGTCCCCGGACACCGACCAGGTCGACCGGTTCGCCGACACCCTGTTCTGAGGTTCTGAGGTTCTGAGGTTCTGAGGTTCGCCGGTCGGCCGACCGCCCTCACGGACGTGAGTCGTCCTCCTTCGTATCCGTAGGGGACGGGTTCTCGTCCGTGGGGTGGTGGCCGAGGTGGAGGGCCGGTTCGGGCGCGGTGTGCGGGGTGTCCAGTTCGGGTTCCAGGCCCTGGGCCGGTGAGGTGTGGGCGAGACCCGCCTCCTGGCGCCAGGCCTGGAACGCGGCGGTGGTGGCGGCGAGTACGGCCAGCCCGAGCAGCCAGCCGCCCACCACGTCGCTCGCCCAGTGCACGCCGAGCGCGACCCGGGTGTAGCCGACACCCACCACGGAGATCACCGCCGCCGCCCACGGCAGCGCGCGCAGGCCGCGGGGGACCAGCGGCAGCAGGACGAGCAGCAGCACTCCGCAGGACGTCGTGGCGGTCATGGCGTGGCCGGAGGGGAACGAATAGCCGGGGGCGTGGGCCACCGGGTCCGGAAGTTGCGGGCGGGCGCGTTCCACGGCCGTCTTGACCATCACCCCCACCATGGAGCTGAGGGCGGCCGTGACGGCGGCCCAGGCGGCCAGTCGCCAGGCGCGGCGGTACAGCAGCCACACCACGACAGCGGCCACCAGCAGCCGCATGACGGTGGGCGACCACAGCCCGTTGGTGAGGAAGCGCAGCACCGTCACCCATGCCGGGTGGTCCAGCGCCGCCCGGTGCAGGTTCTCGGCCGCACTCCGGTCGGCGCGGTGCAGGGGACCCCAGTGGGCCTCCACGAGGACCAGGACGAAGGCGAACGGTACGGTCGCGACGGCGCACACCGCCGCGGTGAGCAGCAGCCGTACGCCGAGGCGCTCGTCCGGGCCGCGCAGCCGGCGGATCAGGTTTCCGGGAAATCGCGACAGTGCCCTCATGCTGGTGACGGCTACCCGTTCCGGCGGAGAATCATCATCGCGGGCCGAGTCACCGACCTGGCCGGGTTGCGGAGCCGCACCGCTCAGACCCCCGGATCCTGGAGAACCGGCTCCTTGACGCGGGCGCGGACCGCCTCCAGCTGGGCGGCGAACGCGATGCCCATGAAGAGCGCTATCGCCGTGAGGTAGGACCACAGCAGCAGCGAGATGAAGGCGCTCAGCGGGCCGTACACGGAGTTGAACGAGCTGCTGAACTCGACGTACAGGCTGAGCAGCCAGGTCAGCAGGGTCCACAGCGCCAGATAGACGGCCGCACCGAAGGCCAGCCAGGTGTAGCCGGGCTGCCGGCGGCGCGGCGAACTGCGGAAGACGACCGAGGCGGAGAACAGCGCGAGAAGGATGCCCACCGGCCGGCGCAGCAGGTTCCAGGCCGTCGTCTGGTCCGGCGTCCAGTGGTACACCTGGGCCGCCGCTCCGGCGATGTCGGCGCCGCCGACCATGAGGATGGAGCCCAGGCCCAGGGGCAGTCCGGCGAGCAGCATCATCAGCACCCCGCGCCGGTACTTGAGGTGGAAGGGCCGGTCGCGCTCCACGCCGTAGATGCGGTTGGCGCCGCGCTCGATCTGGCTCATCGCGGTGGTGACGTTCACCAGGGCGAACAGCAGACCGAACCACAGTGCCAGCTGTCCGCCCTCGTCGGCGTGCCGGCGGCTGTCGGTGAGGGCGTTCCTCACGACATCGGAGCTCGGGCCGCTCGACATGCGCAGCACGGTGAGTTCGGCCACCCGCCCGACGCCTTCGGCGTGCAGCACGGTGGACAGCCCGACGACGGCGATGGCGAAGGGCACCAGCGACAGGACCGTCTGCAGGGCCAGCGCCCGCGCGTGGCTGAACCCGTCGGCGTACCGGAACCGCAGAAAGGCGTCGCGGGCCAGTTTCCATCCGCCGTAGCGGCGCAGGGTGGCCCAGGCATCATCGCCCGAGAGTTCGTCGCCCGTGATGTCGCGGGTCTGCGGAACGCGCGTTGCCGTACCCATCGTGTACTCCTGTCAGGGCTGCCGGTTCCTCGGTGCCCGCCGGCGCCGATGACGATGCCGTGGGTGAGGTCGCCGGCAACTGCATCAGCAGGGCGCCCGGATCGACCTCGATCACCAGCCGTACGCCGGGACCGACCGGTTCACCGTCCAACTCCCGTTCCTGGGGACGTTCGAAGGTCATCTCGATGCGCCGTGCGGTGAAGTACTCCAGCGCGCCGTCGGCGAACCGTCCACCGCCGCCCGGCGGCCGGGGTGTCCTGTCGTGGTGCGGCCGGCTCAGCACATGGGCGGCGGCGCGCAGCCAGCCGAGCGGTCCCGCCGGGTTGAGCAGCACGACGTCGAACACCCCGTCGTCCGGCCGCGCGTCCGGGAGCAGCGGCACACCGCCCTGCAGTGTGCCGACGTTGCCCACCAGCACCATCCGTGCCCGGCGGCCGAGCTCCGGTCCGTCGTCGAGCCGCAGGGTCAGCCGCATCCCCGGGTCGCGCAGATGGCGCACCCCGGACACCAGATAGGCGGCCCAACCGATGCCCGCCTTCATCCGGGAGGAGGCGTCCCCGACCACGGCGGCGTCGAACCCGGCGCCGGCCATGGCGGCGAACCGGGCTCCGGAGATGCCGTCGCCGTCGGCGGTCCCGAGGTCGATGGCGTGGGTGGTGCCCTCCAGCGCGGCGACGAGAGCGGCGAGGGGATCGACCGGATAGCCGAGGTTGCGCGCCAGCAGGTTGCCGGTGCCGCAGGGCAGGACCGCGGTCGGGATGCCGCTGTGCGCCAGGCCGTCGGCACAGGCCATCACCGTGCCGTCACCGCCGCACACGACGATCAGGTCGGGTTTCCTGAGCGCGGCCCGCCGTACGGCGCCGTTCCCCGGGTCGTCCTCGGTCGTGCCGTGCCAGGAGACGTCCTGGAAGCCGTACCGACCCAGCGTGCGGCGGATCGCGTCGTGCAGCGCGTCGTCCACGACGGTCGGATTCACCACCACGGCCGCCCGCCGCCCGTACCGCGTGACGGCCGTCGCACCCGCAGAGGTGGTGTGCTCAGCCTGCCCCGGCACCTGCGGCCGGGCGCGCGCCGGCAGCAGTGAACGCCCCATGATCAGCAGGATTCCGGCCCCGTTGAGCAGACCGAAGAGCACATCGGTGGGATGGTGCATCCCCCGGTACAGGCGCGCCACCGCGACCAGCACGGGAACGCTGAACAGGACCGCGGCCGGCACGAAGCGCCAGTTTCCGCGGAAGCGGATGAGGACGAGAACGGCCAGACCGCCGTACAGCGCCGTCGCGGCACCGGTGTGCCCGGAGGGGAAACTGGACGTCGGCGGGGCGGCATCCAGGTGTGCCACGTCCGGACGGGCCCGGTCGATGACCGCGGTCACCATGAGGAAGACGAGCGACTGCAGGGCCACCGCGGCGCCCAGGAACAGCGCTTCGCGCTGGAGCCGCCCGTACACCGGCAACAGGAGCAGGGCCACCGACACCGCCGTCATCAGCACGACGGCATGGGTGTTGCCCAGCTGGGACAGCCAGTACGTGGCACTGTTCCAGCCCGCCGACCGGTGCGCGGCGAAAGCGCGGTTGATCCCGTCCTCCGCGGTGAACGGCGGAACCTTCACCAGCCACCGCGTGAGCAGCAGGCCGAAGCCCGTCAACAGCGCGCCCTGCATCACGAGCAGCACGCCGATACGCCGCGCGGCCACTTCGTCGCTTGGTCTCATAGGCGGCTTCTTGCCCGTCCCGGCCGAACAACTCCTGCCGCGGCCGGGTGTTCCGGTCCGGATTGGTGCGGCGAGCCGCGTCCGGGGCCGGATCGATATCCCCCCGCCGTACGGCCGGTGCCCGTTGTCCGGGTCGTGATACCCGAAGGCGTCGCTCCTCGGCACCCGGCCCTTTCGCCGCTCTATAAGTTGTGCAAACGCTCGAACACGATGTGTCCTTTCACTCGCGTCACTCCAGGATCGCGCCCTGCCGGAGAGGGCGTCAACGGTCCGGGAAGACAAGTGCGGGAAGCGCGGATCCGCCTCCGGGACAGCGGGAGCGAACTCGAACTGTTCGCCGAGTTTCTCCCGCGCAGCACGAACGCGGGGGGCCGCGGGACCGGCCGGACGGCACCCGGCCGAGTGAGGCAACTCCCGGCGGGGCGAAAGGAATTCGCCGTCCGGGCCGCCACACTTCCAGGTCAACGGGGGACGCTGCTCCTATCCTCCCGCGCCCGAAAGATGTAACCTCCCGGACGGGATCCGGGGAACCGAGTTGGCTTTCGCGGACGTTGACTGGGATGGTCTTACTCATACGGATGTCGGCGCAGCTCGGTCCGGCCCGGACCACGGGGACGTGATGTGAGCGTCCGTTTCGAATATCCCCTCATACGTTGATGGCTACCATCACGGTCATCAATGACGCGAAGTGAGCAACGAAAGGCGAGTGGTGTCCATGTCGGACGTCATGTCCAAGAGCCAGAGTCTGCAGGGCGAGTACGAAGCCCGCGTCGCCGCCGATCTGCGGCAGAACGAAGGTGACCGCGACCGGGTTCTCGCGCAGATCGACGTGCTCCAGAAGGAGCTGGAGGTCCTCGTCCAGGACCGCGAGATGCTGCTGAGCATGCAGAGCGCCGTCGGCGCGAAGAAGCAGCACTCCGTCTCCGAGCAGGCCGAACCGCAGAAGAGCGAGCCGGAAGCGCACGTCGCACCGCACGCGAAGTCGGCGAAGGTGCCCGGCGCCAGGCGCCGTACCGCGCGCAAGTCGGTCCCGACCCAGGGCCGGGCCGGCCGCGGCCGCAAGACCGACGCGAAGAGCGCCGTGGCCGAGGCCGCGCACGCCACCAAGGTGGCGGCGCCCGCCAAGACCGCGACCGCGAAGGCCACCCCGGCCAAGACCGCCGCCGCGAAGCCGGCGAAGGCCGCCGCGACGAAGGCCGCCACGGCCAAGTCCACGACCGCGAAGCCGGCGAAGACCGCCACCGCGAAGACCGCCGCGCCGAAGGCGGCCGACAGCAAGGCGGCCGCCCCCAAGGCCGACAAGCTCGTGAAGGTCGTCGAGAACTACCTGGTCAAGCAGGGCGGCCCGGCCTCGGCGGCGGAGGTCGCCACGGCCATCTCGACGCCGGAGCGCTCCGTCACCATCATGAGCGTGCGTACCGCGCTCGAGGGCCTGGTCCGCAAGTCCGCGGCCCTGCGCTCCAAGCAGTCCCGTTCTGTCTACTACGAGTCCGTCCCGGCCGGCACCACCATCACCGCGGCCGTCGAGGCCCCGCAGCAGAGTGAGCCCGTCACCCAGTAGGTCCCCGGCTGCCCACGTCGGCCAGGTACTGAGTGAGCAAGCGGAGGGCCGGCGCGGCTGCGGGGTGACGACCCCGCGGCTCAGTCGTCGATCGCCCGGTACGCCGAGGTCCAGAAGTCCTGGAAGACAGCGGGAGGAGTGGTGGAGTCCATGTGGCGCTGGGTCAGCAGAATGCCGACCAGGTCCTCCCCCGGGTCCGTGTAGGCGGAGGTGCCCGTGCCGCCGTTCCACCCGAACCGGCCCGGGGTCGTCGCCAGATCGAAGCGCCGGACGGAGACGGAGACACCGAAACCCCAGCCCTCGTCGGGACCGAGGAAGCTGCGGGTTCCGGGCCGCTGCTCCGGTGCCAAGTGGTTGCTGGTCATGAGTTCGACCGAGGGCCGGGACAGCACCCGTCCACCGCCGTGCCGCCCCCGGTCCAGCATCATCCGGCAGAAGGCCACGTAGTCGTCGGCCGTCGAGACGAGCCCGCCACCACCGGACGGGAACGCCACCGGGCGGCCCCAGCGGCTGTCGGCGGGATCGTCCTGGAGCACGAGTTCGCCGGTTCCGGGACGGGCCCGGTAACTCGGCGGCAGCCGGTCCAGCTTCTCCGCCGGCACCTGGAACGAGGTGTCCCGCATGCCGAGCGGATCGAGGATCCGGTCACTGAGGAAGGACGCGAACGACTGATCGGCGGCGCGCGCGATCAGCACCCCCAGCACTTCGGAACCCGTGTGGTACATCCACCGCTCGCCCGGCTGATGGACCAGCGGCAGTGCGCCGAGCCGTTTCATCCACTCGTCGGGACCGATTGCCGGCGGGTTCGGACTGGGGGAGAGGCCGGCCTCGTCCATCGCCCGCTGGATCGGGTGGGTCCCCCGGGGCGCCAGCACCGCTCCGATCCCCAGCCGGAACGTCAGCAGATCCCGCAGGGTGATCGGCCGGCGTGCCGGAACGGTGTCGTCGAGCGGCCCTTCGAGCCGCTGGAGCACCCTGCGGTCGGCGAGTTCCGGCAGCAGCCGGTCCACCGGCTCGTCCAGCCGCAGCTTGCACTCCTCCACCAGGATCATCGCGGCGGCCGCGGTGATGGGTTTGGTCAGCGACGCGATCCGGAAGATCGTGTCGCGGCGCATCGGGACGGTGCCACCGGCCGCCATCGTGCCGAGCGCCTCGACCCGGGTCTCACCGCGCCGGTGCACCAGCGTCACGAGTCCGGGTACGTCACCGCGTTCGACGTAGCCGGACATGACGTCGCGCATCCGGTCGAGCCGTTCCTGAGACAGTCCGCTGCCGCTCAAGGAATGTTCCCTTCGTCAGCCGGTGGATGAGCACCGGCGGTGGTCGACTCCGGTCACAGGACGGGTGCGCGTCACTGCTGCTGTGCGTGGGTGCGTTGTGAGGTTGGGTGCGCGTCAGGCCTTTCCCGAGGCGTCGTCCAGCGCCTTGGACACGATGGCCTTCGCCTCCTCCTGCACCTTGGCGAGGTGTTCAGGACCGTGGAAGGACTCCGCGTAGATCTTGTACACGTCCTCGGTGCCGGACGGCCGGGCGGCGAACCAGGCGTTGTCGGAGGAGACCTTGAGTCCGCCCAGCGACGCGCCGTTGCCGGGCGCCGCGGTGAGGACAGACGTGACCGGCTCACCGGCCAGTTCGCCCGCCGGGACCTGCTCGGGGGAGAGCGAGGCGAGGACGGCCTTCTGCTCACGCGTCGCCGGCGCGTCGATCCGGGCGTAGGCGGGCTCGCCGAAGCGCGCGGTGAGGTCGGCGTAGTGCTGCGACGGGCTGCGGCCGGTGACCGCGATGATCTCCGCCGCGAGCAGCGCGAGCAGGATGCCGTCCTTGTCGGTGGTCCACACCGATCCGTCGCGGCGCAGGAAGGACGCGCCGGCGGACTCCTCGCCGCCGAAGCCCAACGAGCCGTCCAGCAGCCCGTCCACGAACCACTTGAAGCCGACCGGTACCTCCACCAGCTTCCGGCCGAGGCCCGCCGCCACCTTGTCGATCATCGACGAGGAGACCAGGGTCTTGCCGATTCCGGCGTCCGACGGCCACTGCCCGCGGTGCTCGTACAGGTACGAGATGGCGACGGCGAGGTAGTGGTTGGGGTTCATCAGGCCGGCGTCCGGGGTCACGATGCCGTGCCGGTCGGCGTCCGCGTCATTGCCGGTGGACACCTGGAAGTCGTCGCGCCGCCGGATGAGCGAGGCCATGGCGTACGGCGACGAGCAGTCCATCCGGATCCTGCCGTCCCAGTCCAGCGTCATGAAGCGCCATGTCGGGTCGGAGTCCGGATTGACGACCGTCAGATCCAGCCCGTGGCGCTCGGCGATCCGGCCCCAGTACGCGACCGACGCGCCGCCGAGCGGGTCCGCGCCGATCCGCACGCCGGCCGCCCGGACGGCCTCCAGGTCCACCACGGCGGGCAGGTCGTCGGTGTAGTGCGTGAGGAAGTCGTAGCGGCCCGTGGTGCCGGCGGCGAGCGCGCGGGCGTAGGGGATCCGCCGGACGTCCTTGAGGCCGCCCGCGATGAGTTCGTTCGCCCGGTCCTGGATCCAGGACGTGGCCTCCGAGCCGGCGGGACCGCCGTTCGGCGGGTTGTACTTGAAGCCGCCGTCGGCCGGCGGATTGTGCGAGGGCGTGACGACCACCCCGTCCGCCAACCCCGAGGTGCGGCCGCGGTTGTGGACCAGGACGGCGTGCGAGACCGCCGGGGTGGGGGTGTACCCGTCCGCGCTGTCGATCAGCACCGTGACGTCGTTGGCGGCGAACACCTCGAGCGCGGTGGCCCGCGCCGGCTCGGACAGCGCGTGCGTGTCCGCCCCCAGGAAGAGCGGCCCGTCGGTCCCCTGGCCTGACCGGTACTCACTGATCGCCTGGCTGGTGGCCGCGATGTGGTCCTCGTTGAACGCGACCGCCAGCGACGAACCACGGTGGCCCGAGGTCCCGAACGCGACCCGCTGGCCCACCTCGCCGGGGTCGGGTCGGAGCGTGTAGTACGCGGTCACCAGCCGGGCCACGTCGACCAGGTCGGCGGGCTGTGCGGGCTGTCCGGCGCGCTCGTGCGGCATCTGGCTCTCTCCTCCGGGTGCGGGTCCGCCCCGCCACCGTGGGCCTGTGCCCGTGGTGGCAGGCGTTCCGCGTCGTTCGGCATTGTTCCCATTCTCCGTGCCCGGCGCGAGAGGGCGCACTCCACGGGCCACCGGACCATTGCCGTGTCGCGGGACAAGCCGCCCGCGGCCGCCTGCCGGCGGACCCCGTGACGTTTGCCGCCTGACGATCCGGTACAGAAGAGGGCTACGAGGCCTGCGCCGATCGCCGCATCCCGGGCCGGCCCCGCTGATGCCGGAGCGGAGCGGGCCGGGACGGCAACGCCCAGGACACCGGGTGATCAGCGGAGAGGTGGGACACGGTGAAGGTCGGGCTGTTAACGCGCGAATATCCGCCGGACGTGTACGGCGGAGCCGGGGTGCACGCCGAGTTCCTCGCGCGGGAACTGCGCGGCCTCGTCGATCTCACCGTCCACAGCTGGAGCGTCGCCACCGGACCTGGTGATGAGGTCGCGGACAAGGCCTCGGGCCTCGTGCGGCACCGGGCGGCCGCCGGACTGGACGGGGCCAACAACGCGCTCCGGACGCTGTCGGTGGACCTCTCCATCGCGGCCGCCGTGACGGACATCGACCTCGCCCACTCGCACACCTGGTACGCCAACATGGCGGGCCACCTCGCCAAACTGCTCCACGGCATCCCGCATGTGATGACCGCCCACTCCCTGGAGCCGCTGCGCCCCTGGAAGGCGGAGCAACTGGGCGGCGGCTACGCGGTCTCCAGCTGGGCCGAGCGCACCGCCGCCGAGGCGGCGGACGCGGTGATCGCGGTGTCCCACGGCATGCGCGCCGACGTGCTCGCCTGCTATCCGCGGGTGGATCCCGGCCGGGTCCACGTGGTGCACAACGGCATCGACACCGCCCTGTACCGGCCCGACCCCCGGGTCGACGTCCTGGAGCGCCTCGGCATCGACCCGGCCCGGCCGTTCGTCCTGTTCGTCGGCCGGATCACCCGGCAGAAGGGCGTACCGCACCTGGTGCGCGCGGCGCGCGAGTTCGCCCCCGGCACCCAGGTCGTGCTGTGCGCGGGATCGCCCGACACCCCGGAGCTGGACGCGGAGTTCCGCTCCCTGGTCACCGAGCTGCGGGAGCGGCGCGGCGATGTCGTGTGGATCCCGCAGATGCTGCCCCGCCCCGACGTGGTCCAACTCCTCACCCACGCGGCGGTGTTCGTCTGCCCGTCGGTCTACGAACCGCTCGGCATCGTCAACCTGGAGGCCATGGCCTGCGGTACGGCGGTGGTCGCCTCTGCCGTCGGCGGTATCCCGGAGGTGGTCGAGCACGGCCGTACAGGGCTGCTGGTGCCGTACGAGGAGGCCGATCCGCGCGGCTTCGAGGCCGCGCTGGCGGCCGCCGTCAACGAGGTCGTCGGCGACGGCGGCCGGGCGCGGGCGATGGGGGAGGCGGGGCGGCAGCGGGCCGTGACGGAATTCGGCTGGGACGCGGTGGCACGCAGGACCGTGGAGGTCTACGAGTCGGTACTGGAGTGACCGGCTGCCAGCGGGCAGCCGGAGACGAAGGGGGTCAGGGTGAGCGGACGACCGAACGTGCTGGGCATCGTCCTCGCAGGGGGCGAAGGCAAGCGGCTGATGCCGCTGACCGCGGACCGGGCCAAGCCCGCGGTGCCATTCGGCGGGGTCTACCGGCTGGTGGACTTCGTCCTGTCGAACCTGGTGAATGGCGGAATCCACCGCATCTGCGTGCTCACGCAGTACAAATCGCACTCCCTGGACCGGCATGTGTCGACCACCTGGCGGATGACCGGTCTGCTGGGCGACTACGTCACACCCGTCCCGGCACAGCAGCGCCTCGGCCCCCGCTGGTACCTCGGCAGCGCCGACGCCATCTACCAGTCGCTCAACCTCGTGCACGACGAGCAGCCCGACTACATCGTGGTCTTCGGCGCCGACCACGTCTACCGCATGGACCCGCGGCAGATGCTCGACCGGCACATCGACGCCGGCGCGGGCGTGACGGTCGCCGGCATCCGCGTGCCGCGTGAGCAGGCCTCCGCGTTCGGCATCATCACCACGGCGGACCGCAGCTCACGCATCGACGGCTTCCTGGAGAAGCCCGCCGATCCGCCCGGCCTCGCGGACGACCCGGACCGCGTCTTCGCCTCGATGGGCAACTACATCTTCTCCACCAAGGTCCTCATCGACGCGCTCCAGCACGACGCCGAGGACGAGAACTCCGTGCACGACATGGGCGGCAGCATCCTCCCGCTGCTCACCGAGCGCGGCCAGGCGCAGGTCTACGACTTCGACGACAACGAAGTGCCGGGTGAGACGGACCGGGACCACGGTTACTGGCGTGACGTGGGAACACTCGACGCCTACTACGAAGCACACATGGACCTCATATCGATCCGACCGGTCTTCAACCTGTACAACCGGCAGTGGCCCATCTTCACCAACCAGGCCCAGCGGCCACCGGCGAAGTTCGTCGCCGGCGGGATCGCGGGCGAGTCGATGGTCAGCACGGGCTGCATCATCAGCGGCCAGGTCACCGGATCCGTGCTGGCTCCCGGCGTCATCGTTGAGCAGGGCGCCGTCGTCCAGGAGTCCGTCCTGCTGGAGGGCGTACGCGTCGGCCGCGGCGCCGTCGTCCGCCGCGCGATCCTCGACAAGAACGTCGTCGTCCCCGCCGGAGCCACCATCGGCGTGAACCCCGAACACGACGCCCGGCACTTCACCGTCTCCGCCGGCGGGATAGTGGCCCTGGGCAAGGGCCAGCGGGTGCCCTGACGAGGTGCGCGGACCCTGCCGGCCGGCTGCGGAGACAGCTCGACCCGGCCAGCAGGGGGGGAGAGCTGGCCGGGCCGGGACTGCGAGGTAAGGGGGGCCTCTGAACACTTGGCTGCCCCGGTCCGCCGGGACCAAACCTCTTGGCTTGATGTGACCTGCGTCACGCCGGAATCGGGGCGGTTGCCGTGCTGTTGGGACGAGCGAACGCCTATGTGTGTCCTGGGACTTGAGGAGAGGTACCGGGCCATGGCAGTCAGGTCGTCAGCTTCTCCCGGCGTCGGGCTCAGAGGGTGATGACGACCTTGCCGCGAGTGTGCCCATCCTCCAGATACCGCATGGCGTCGGGGACCCCGCTCAGCGGGTACGTCCTGCCGATGACCGGAGTGAGCTTGCCGGCCTCCAAGAGCTCCGCCAGGTACCGCAGGTCCTTCTCGCGCTGCACGGACATGAGCCCGCGCAGCTTCTGGCGCAGAAACGGGGACAGCAGCATCGCCCGGAGCTGGCGGTCCGTGCCCTGCAGCCATCGCCCGCCGCCCTCGGCTCCGACGACGACGAGCGTTCCCGCAGGAGTGAGAGCGCGCCGGAGCAGCGACAGGGGGCGGTTCCCCGCGGTGTCGAGGACGAGGTCGTAGTGCCGCGTGCCGTCCGCGAAGTCGTCCTGCGTGTAGTCGATGACGTCGTCAGCTCCGAGGGAGCGGACGAGGTCGACCTTGGTCGTGCTGCACACACCCGTGACGTGTGCTCCGAACGCCTTCGCCAGCTGTACCGAGAACGTCCCCACGCCCCCACCGGCGCCGATGACCAGGACCTTCTGGCCCGGCTGGAGCTGCCCCTGGTCGCGAAGGGCCTGCAGGGCGGCGACTCCGGAGCCGGGTACGGCCGCGGCCTGTTCCGCGCTGAGGTTCGCCGGCTTGGACGTGATGCGGTCCTGCCGGGCGCACGCGTACTCGGCGAAGGAGCCGTCGCAGGTGCCGAAGACCTCGTCGCCCGGCTGGAACCGGGTCACGTTCCCACCGACCTCCTCGACGATCCCCGCCACGTCGATGCCGCGGACGCGGGCCCTGGGTCTGCGCAGTCCGAAACCGAAGAGCCGGATCAGGTACGGCCTGCCGGTCATGACGTGCCAGTCCCCGATGCCGGCACTCGCGGCGAGCACGCGCAGCCGGACCTCCTCGTCGCCGACCACGGGCGGGTCGATGTCCCTGAGTTCCAGGACATCGGCCGACCCATAGGTGTCCTGGACAACAGCCTTCATGGTGTGTCTCCTTCGTCGTCCGGATCGTTGTCCGGGTACTGGAACACTTCGCCGAGCGGCACTTTGAAGGCACGTGCGATCTGGAACGCCATCTCGAGTGAGGGCGAGTAGCGGCCCTGCTCGATCGCGATGACGGTCTGCCGGGTGACGCCGATGCGGTCCGCCAGGTCCGCCTGGGTCATCTCGGCGTTCACGAACCGCAGGCGCCGGATGTCGTTGGTGACCTTGGTCGGCTTTCCCACGGCTAGAACCCCCGGCGGTAGGTGACGAGCTTCACCGCGGTTCCGCAGAGCGCGGAGAGCACGAACGCCAGGTAGATCGCATTGGCGATCCAGAAGTAGTCGATCTCCGCCATTGCCAGGCCGAGCGGGACGATCACGCTCACCGCGAGCACCATTCCGCCGACGTACTCGCCGTGCCGGTGGATCTCCTTGTCCCGTTGGTCGGTCCTGCCGGCCTCCTTGGGCCGGGCGGCGGCGATCACGATGTGACCCACGATCGATGCGGCTGTCGCGGCACTGATGGCCAGGATCATCGGCATGACGTAGGCGACCGAGGTGAGCGGGACGCCCTGCGCCCTGCCGAGGATGACCACCAGGTAGCCCGCGTAGCCGCCGATCGCGACCAGGGCGTAGACCCAGGCGTTCTTCTCGTCGTATGACATGGCATGAATGTATGGCAGAGCTGACACGATGTCTATAATTCTTTACATCGCATCGCAGCGGGTGCTCCCGCCGCCACTGCGGTACGTGCTGAGTGTCAGGCCTGCGGGCGTCCCGCCTTGCGCTGCCATCGGGTGAGGGCGAAGCCGGTCAGGAGGGAGCTGACGAGGCCGATGCCCACGCCGCCGGCGACGACGGTGCCGACGCCGATGCCGTCATGGCCCACGTTTTCGTCGGCCGCCGCCTCGCTGGTCCGGTCGGCGACCGAGTCGTAGCTCGCCGACGGGTCCTCGCAGAACGACCGGTTCCCGGGATCCATCTCGGGCACGACCGTCAACGTCATGGCGGCCGCGGCCTGGCTGCCCGCCCCGGCCTTCAACTCCACGGTGTAGGGGCCGGGTTCGATGTCGCAGGGCACCATGGCCATGGTCTTCGCGTACAACTGGCCGCCCTTGCCGTCATGGAACCGCTCCTTCGCGACGCCGACCGGTTTGACGAAGGCGCGGGACTCAAGGGTGAACGTCCCCTTGCCGTGACTCAGGTCCGCCTCGTCGGCGGCGACGGTGAACGTGACCTCCCGGCCGCGCTGGCGGCTGGAGGTCGGATCGACGGAGAGCGACATGCCGGAGTCCGCGAGGGCGTACGGTGCAGCGGTCAGGAGCAGTGTCGCGCTGAGCAGGGTCGTGGCGGTCGCGCGGGCGAAGGGCATGGGTGATGGCCTCGGTCTTCAGGGAGTACTGCCGAGTAGGACGGACCCCGGGTCCCGATGGTTGTCCCGCCACGCCGACCGATCCGTCGCGGCCCGCCGCGGTGTTCGGCGCTGCGGGAGGGGTGGTCTGGTCACTCTGCTTATTGTAGCGTCGGCGTAGCGTGGATTCGTGGGGTTCGTGGGCTGCGGTCGGGGAGGCTGAAGCACGTGAAGTTGTCGGTGTCGCTGGGCTATTGGCAGGACCGGCCGCCGGAGGAGGCGCTGCTCACGGCGGCCGCCGCCGAGCGGAACGGATACGAGGAGCTGTGGCTCGGTGAGATGGCCACCTATGACGTGTTCGCCCTCGCCACCGCCGTCGGGCTGCGGACCGGGAGTATTCCGCTGACCGTCGGCCCGCTCGCCGTGGCCGTACGGGACCCGATGACGATCGCGCGCGGGGCCGCCTCGGTGGCGGCCCTCACCGGGCGGCGGGTGGACGTGGCGATCGGCAGTTCCAGCCCGGTCGTCGTCGAGCAGTGGCACGGCCGTTCGCACCGGCGCAGCGGGGTGGCGCTGCGGGAGTCGGCGACGGCGCTGCGACAGCTGCTGGACGGGGAGCGGACCACCTCGGAGGGGGAGGTCGTGCGCACCAGCGGCTACCGGCTGCGGCTGCCTGCCCCCAAGTCACAGCTGACGGTGGCCGCCTTCGGCCCCGCGGCGGTCCGCACGGCGGCCGCGTTCGCCGACCGGATGGTGCTGAACCTCCTGACTCCGGCGTCGGCGGCGAAGCTGGTCGGACGGATGCGGGAGGAGGCCGAGGCGCTGGGACGTCCGTCGCCGCGGGTGGCCGCCTGGGTGACAGCCGCCGTCGATCCGTCCCCGGAGGCGGTGGAGCAACTGCGGCGCGGGGTGGTCGGCTATCTCGCGGCGCCCGGCTACGCCGAGATGTTCATCGAGGCGGGCTTCGGTGACGTCGTGGAGTTCGCGCGGTCACGGCCGCATCCGCGGGAGCTGCTCGCGGCGGTGCCGGCCGAACTGACCGCGGCGGTCGGGCTGGTCGGCGATCTGGGAGCGGTACGGGCCAGGCTCGCGGAGTACGCGGCGGCAGGGGTGGACGAGGTCGCGGTCGTCGCGTCGAGCACGGACGCCGACCCGGGAGGCGAGCGGACGCTCGCCCTGTTGCGGGACCGGTAGACCAGCACACGGGTACACCGGCGCACGGGTGGACGGGTGGACGGGCGCACGGGTGGACGGGCGCACGGTGGAGGGGAGAGACATCATGGGGGCACGGAAGCTGCATCCGGCCGAACGGGTCGCCGAGTACACCCGGGCGGGCTGGTGGGACGGCGAGACCACGGACTCGCTGCTGCGTGAACGTGTACGTACGCATCCCGGCCGGCTCGCACTGGTCGACCCGCTGAACAAGGCGGACCTGGTGGGCATGCCGGTCCGCAGGCTGAGCTGGGCCGAACTCGACGCGGACGTGGACCGGTTCGTGGCCGTACTGCTGCGGCACGGCGTCGGCCAGGGCGATGTCGTGGGGGTGCAACTGCCCAACATCGTCGAGCTGGTGTGCGTCTATCTTGCCTGCTGGCGGATCGGCGTGATCGTCTCCCCGCTGCCGGTGCAGTACCGCGAGCACGAGACGGTGCAGCTGGGCGGGCTGGCGGAGTTCACGGCGTTCATCACGGCGGTGCGGGTCGGCGAGCGGGAGATCGCCGCGGAGGTCGACGCTCTGCGCGACCGGCTGCCACAGCTGCGGCTGTTGTTCGCGTACGGAGCGTCCAACGCAGCCGACGCGGCCAGTCATCACGTACCACCCGGGGCGATATCGCTCGACGCCGAACTGCGGTCACCGTACGACCCGGCCGACGTCGCGGCGTACACCCGCGAGCACCCCGTCGATCCCAACGACTGCGTCACCATCTGCTGGACCTCGGGCACCGAGAGCACCCCGAAGGGTGTCCCGCGCTGCCACAACGACTGGCTGGCCATCGCCTGGACGTGTCTGGAAGCGCCGAGGATGACCGCGGACGACGTGTTGCTGAATCCCTTCCCGATGGTCAACATGGCGGGTTTCGCCGGGCTGTTCCTGCCGTGGCTCCGGATCGGGTGCGTCCTCGTCCAGCACCACCCCTTCGATCTGCCGGTGTTCCTCCGGCAGATCGCCGAGGAGCACGTCACCTACACCGTCGCGCCGCCGGCGCTGCTGACCATGCTGCTCGCCAGGGACGAACTCCTCGCGAGCACCGACATCTCCTCGCTCACCCGGATCGGCTCCGGCTCGGCGCCGCTCTCCCCGGCGATGGTGCGCGGCTGGCAGGAGCGGTACGGGATCGGCGTCATCAACTTCTTCGGGTCGAACGAGGGCACGGGGATGCTCACCGACCCGTACGACGTGCCGGATCCGGAGGAGCGGGCGCGCTTCTTCCCCCGGTACGGGGTGCCCGGCGTCGAGTGGTCCACCCGTGGCGCCTCCTGGACGAAGGTGCGGATCGTCGATGCCGCTACCGGTGAGGACATCGAGGAGCCGGGCCGGCCGGGGGAGTTGCGGATCAAGAGCCCGCAGGTCTTCGCGGGCTATCTGGGCGGCACGGACCTGCCGAGCCCCTTCGACGACCAGGGCTATCTCAAGACGGGTGACCTCTTCGAGATCGCGGGCGACCGCGGGCAGTTCCTGAAGTACGTCGACCGGGCGAAGGACGTGGTGATCCGCGGCGGGATGAACATCGCCCCCGCGGAGCTGGAACAGCTCCTCGCCGGGCATCCGGCGGTGGCCGAGGTCGCGGTTGTCGGCTATCCCGACGAGGTGCTGGGCGAGAAGGCCTGCGCCGTGGTCGTCGCCCGGTCGCCGCTCGTGCTGGACGACCTGGTCGGCTATCTCAAGGAGCGGCACATCGCCTCGTACAAACTGCCCGAGCGGCTGGAGCTGCGCGATGCACTGCCGCGCAACCCCGTCGGCAAGGTGCTCAAACGGGTGTTGCGCGACAGCCTCTGACCGGCGGCGGACGCCGGCCGGCAGTTTGTCCGCCGCCGCGCTACGGGACGCGTTCCAGCAGAACCGCCACGCCGAGGCCGGCGGCGCCGCTGACCGCGGCGACGCCGTACCGGCCCGCCCGGCGCTCCAGTTCCTCGACGCAGCCGCCGATCATGACGGCTCCGGTGGCGCCGAAGGCGTGCCCCATGGCGATGGTCCCGCCGTTGGGGTTGAGCCGGTCGGGGCCCGCGTCGAGATCGCGGCGGAACCGCAGGCAGAGCGCGGCGAACGCCTCGGCGAACTCGAAGACGTCGATGTCGGCGGGGCGCAGGCCCGCCTTGGCGATGACCCGCTCCACGGCGGTCTGCCCGGCCGTCAGCATGATCACCGGGTCGGTGGCGGCGGTGGCGGAGGCGACGATGCGGGCGCGGGGGCGCCGTCCGGAGTCCGCGCCGCCCAGCAGGAGCAGGGCGGCGCCGTCGGCGAGGGCCGGTGACGTGCCGACGGTGTGCAGGTGCTCGATCCGGCGGGCCTCGGGGTGGGCGGCCAGTGCGAGGGCGTCCTGTCCCTCCGCCCCGAGCACCGCGAACGCGGGTTCCAGCGCGGCCAGGGACTCCGGCGTGGTGGCCGGGCGGATCAGTTCGTCGTGCTTCAGGCCGCCGGTCGGGACGACGCTCGCGTCGAAGTGCCCGGCCTCCCACGCGGCGGCGGCTTTGCGCTGGGTCTCCAGCCCGTAGGCGTCGAGTTCGGCGCGGGTCCAGCCGTCGAGGGTCGCGTTGAGGTCGGCGGCGATGCCCATGTGGACCGAGCCCACCCGCCGGATGGTGTCGGGGTCGCAGAACAGCGGGCCGCGGTCGCTGAACATCGGGACCCGGGAGGTGCTCTCCACCCCGCCGGCCACCGCGGTCCGCAGATCGCCGGCCCGGATCCGGGCGGCGGTCTGGGCGACTGCGTCGATACCCGAGGCGCAGAAGCGGTTGACGGTGCCGCCGGGAACGCCGTCGCCCCAGCCGGCGAGCAGCGTCGCGGTTCTGGCGAGGTTCGCGCCCTGTTCGTCCACCTGGGACGCGGTGCCGATGACGACGTCCTCGACCAGCGCGGGATCCAGCCCCCGGTCGGTGAGGGCGTGTTGCAGGCCCACGGTGAGCTCGACGGGGCTGATGCCGTGCAGCGCGCCGCGCGGGGAGCCCTTGCCCCGTGGGGTGCGTACGTAGTCGAGCACGTAGACGTCGTCCATCGCGGTCCCTTCTCCGAGTGACTCTGTTAGTTGTAGCATCGCATCGGAGGTGACGGATGAACACATGGGTGCTGGGCGGTCATCAGACGGATTTCGCCCGCAACTGGGCGCGGGCCGGGCTGGAGTTCTCCGATCTGGTGCGGGAGGTGGTCGACGGGACACTGGCGGACGCGGAAGTGGAGCCCGAGGACATCGGCGTCATCCACGTCGGCAACGCCTTCGGCCAGCTCTTCACCGGCCAGGGCCAGCTCGGCGGGATGCCGGCGACCGTGGAGGACCGGCTGTGGGGTGTGCCCGCCTCGCGCCATGAGGCGGCCTGCGCCTCCGGCGGGATCGCGGTGCTCTCCGCCATGGCCGATCTGGAGTCGGGCCGCTACGACTGCGCGCTCGTCATCGGCGTGGAGTTGGAGAAGACGGTGCCCGGCGACGAGGCGGCCCGCCACCTGGGCGCGGCGGCCTGGACCGGGCACGAGGGCCAGGACGCGACCTTCATGTGGCCGTACATGTTCTCCGCGCTCGCCGACGAGTACGCGGCGCGGTACGGCCTGGACGACGCCCATCTGCGGGCGATCGCCGAGCTCAACTACCGCAACGGGCGCGCCAACCCCAAGGCGCAGACCCGCGACTGGAAGCTCACCGAGGCGAGCTTCACCGCCGACGACCACGCCAATCCCGTCATCGAGGGCCGGGTGCGCCGCCAGGAGTGCAGCCAGATGACCGACGGCGGCGCGGGCGTCGTCCTGGTCTCGGACCGCTGGCTCGCGGACCACGCGCCCGCCGGGCGGCGCGCGCGGAAGCCCGCCAGAATCGCGGGATGGGGACACCGCACGGCCGGACTGCCGCTGCGACAGAAGACCGACCGCAGCGCGGGGGAGCCGTACGTCCTCCCGCATGTGCGCCGGACGGTGCTCGACGCCTTCGGCCGGGCCGGAATCGGTGGCATCGACCAGGTCGACGGGCTGGAGACGCACGACTGCTTCGCCATGTCCGAGTACATGGCGATCGACCACTGCGGCATCACCGCGCCCGGACAGAGCTGGCAGGCCGTCGAGAACGGCGACCTCGAGATCGGCGGCCGCATTCCGGTCAACCCGAGCGGCGGACTGATCGGCGGCGGCCACCCGGTGGGCGCCACCGGCGTTCGGATGCTGCTCGACGCGACCCTTCAGGTCACCGGCCGGGCCGGCGGTTACCAGGTCGACGGAGCACGACGCTTCGCCACACTCAACATCGGCGGGAGCACGACCACCACGGTCTGCTTCGTCGTGGAAGGGGAGGAAACCCATGGACGTTGAGATCGTCGGGCGCGCCCTGTCGACGCTGCCGGAGGACGACGACCACCCGTACCGCACCGGACCCTGGCGGCCCCAGACGACCGAGTGGCGGGCGGACGATCTGGAGGTGACCGGTGAGATCCCGGCCGACCTCGAAGGCGTCTATCTGCGCAACACCGAGAACCCCGTGCACCCCGCGATCTCGCTGTACCACCCCTTCGACGGCGACGGCATGATCCATGTGGTGGGCTTCCGGGACGGAAAGGCCTTCTACCGCAACCGCTTCGTGCGCACCGACGGCTTCGCGGCCGAACAGGAGGCAGGGAAGGCGCTGTGGGCGGGCATCGCCGAGCGGCCCGCGCTGTCGCTGCGCGCCGACGGCTGGGGTGCGCGCACCCGGATGAAGGACGCCTCCAGCACCGACATCGTCGTCCACGCCGGCCAGGCCCTGAGCAGTTTCTGGCAGTGCGGGGACCTCTACCGGCTGGACCCGCTCACCCTGGAGACCATCGGCAAGTCGCCCTGGGCACCGGACTGGGGCGTCTCCGCGCACACCAAGGTCGACGAGCGGACGGGCGAACTGCTCTTCTTCAGCTACGCCACCGAGGCGCCCTATCTGCGCTACGGGGTGGTCGGCCCGGACAACCGCCTCAAGCACCTCACCGACGTCCCGCTGCCCGGCCCTCGCCTGCCGCACGACATGGCGTTCACCGAGAACTACGCGATCCTCAACGACTTCCCGCTGTTCTGGGACCCGGCCCTGATCGCCCAGGGCAAGTACGCCTCCCGCTTCCACCGCGACCTGCCGAGCCGCTTCGGGGTCGTCCCCCGGTACGGCACCGAGGTCCGCTGGTTCGAGGCCGACCCGACGTACGTCCTGCACTTCGCCAACGCCTACGAGGACGGCGACGAGATCGTCATCGACGGCTTCCACCAGGGCTGCCCCGAACCGGCCGACCCCCGCGGGGAGGGCGTCTACCAGCGGATGTTCCGGTTCCTGGCGCTGGAGCGGATGGAGACCCGGCTGCACCGCTGGCGGCTCAACCTGGTGACGGGGCAGGTGAAGGAGGAGCGGCTCAGCGAGCGGTTCACCGAGTTCGGGATGATCAACCCGAACCTCGGCGGACAGCCGTACCGCTACACGTACGCCGCCACCCAGCGCCCCGGCTGGTTCCTCTTCGACGGCATCGTCAAGCACGATCTGCACACCGGGAGCGAGGAGCGGTACGCGCTGCCCGAGGGCGTGTACGGCAGCGAGACGGCGATGGCCCCGCGCCCCGGCGCGACCGCGGAGGACGACGGCTACCTTGTTACGCTGACGACGGACGTGAACGCCGATCGTTCCGAGTGCCTCGTCTTCGACGCGGCGCGCCTCACCGACGGGCCGATCGCCCGGGTGCGGCTGCCGGAACGGATCTCCAGCGGAACGCACTCGACGTGGGCGGCCGGCTCCGCGCTGCCGGGCTGGCACGACGGGAAGAGCATGCTGTAACGCGAACGCGGAAGGAGCCGAGTGGACGACGCCGCACCGACCGAGCTGCCGCCCGGCGGGCAGAACGCGATCGCGGTGGCACTCGGCCTGCTGGGCGACGAGTGGACGCTGCTGATCCTCCGCTACGCGCTGCAGGGCGTCCGCCGGTACCAGGACTGGCACGACCGGCTGCCGATCTCCAACGCGGTGCTGAGCGCCCGGCTCGCCCGGCTGACCGACATGGGGCTGCTGGTGCGCGATGCGTACCAGCAGCGGCCGGTCCGTTACGCGTACCAGCTGACGCCGCGCGGGCGGGAGATCTGGCCGGTGCTGGTCTCCATCTGGGGCTGGGAGTACCGCTGGGTCGACGCCCACAGCGAGCGGCTGCCGTGGATGCGGCACCGCGGCTGCGGGCAGCACATGGAACCCGTCATGGTGTGCGGCGGCTGCGAGCAGCCGGTGCGTCCGCGCGACGTGAGCAGCGTTCTCGGCCCGAGCGGGGCCGCCGGACGCTCCATCCCGTCGGGCGCCACCCGGCGGCGCAGCGCCGCGGGCGCGGAGGGCGGTGCCGGGCTGTTCCCCGAGACGATGTCCCTGATCGGCAACCGCTGGTCGGTCGGGCTGCTCGGCGCGGCGTTCCTCGGCGCGCACCGCTTCGGCGAGTTCCAGCAGCGGCTCGGCGCCCCGCCGGCGATGATCGCCGACCGGCTGCGGACCTTCTGCGCGCTGGGCGTGCTGGAGGCCCTGCCGGGCGAACCGGGCCGCGGCTCGTACCGGCTCACCGCGAAGGGCCGCGCCTTCTTCCCCGTCGTGATGACCCTGATCGACTGGGGCCAGCATTGGTTCCTGGCCCCCGAGGGACCGGCCCTGCTCTCCACCCACCTGGGCTGCGGCGCGGACTTCGCGCCGCGGCTGCTGTGCGACGGATGCCGTCAGGTGCTGTGCGACAGCGACGTACAGGTCATCGGCGAGGAACCGGCCGCGGCCGTCCCGGCCCGGGCCAGGTGACGGGTCAGGTCCTCATGCGTCGCTCGACCCCGGCCGGTCACAGGCTTCGGCCGTTCCGGGAGAAGTGCTGGTAGTCGGGGTTGTCCCAGCGGCCGCCCCACTGCCAGCCGATGGCCTGCATGGCGCTGTGCACGACATCGCCCGGCCGGATCATCCCCGGTACGGACCGGTCGCGGTTCAGGAACTCCGCCGCGTCGCTGGGGTGGACCTGGCCGTTGACGTCGACATAGGGGTTCTCGACGGTGTTGATGTCGATGGCGTCGCCGTAGGAGTGCTGCGACTCCGTCCCCGGATCCCCGGTGACCTGGCGGCAGTTGAAGGCCGAGGTGTTGTCGGCCCGCATCGCGGCCTCGTCGTCGCCGTGGAAGTCGGCCATCACCTGCATCCGCGCGATGGGGAAACGCGCCGCGAACACCTTGGTGAAGACGGCCACCACGGGATCGACGACGTTCTTGTGGACGATCAGTTCGCCGGCATGCACCGTCCCGTCGTAACCCCAGTAGTTCATCCGGATCAGCCGCAGGTCGTCCGGTCCCACCGGGCAGCCGGCGCGGTAGGTGTCGACCAGCTTCTCCATGGGGACGGCCTCGACGGTGGCGTCGAGGGACGGTTCCGGCGCGGCGGACGCGGTCGCCTGGGGCCAGCCGCCGAGAAGCGCGGCGGTCAGTGCCAGCGCCCCGAGGCGGTGGGCCGTGCTTCGAGAAGGTCGCATGGGAGGAGGGGTACCAGGGAGGCCGGTGGTCAATCGGCTGCGGTGGCCGGGTCGCCCGTGCGGCGCACCTCACCCGGCCGCGGTGACCCGAACGGCCCAGTGCGGAGCCGGTCGGGCCGGGGCCGGGGCCGTTCCGCGGCTGCCTCAGTGGCTGCCGCGGAATCTGGTGGCGGGCGCCAGAACCATCACCGCGGCAGCCGACACGATGAGGACCGCGGCGGCGATCCGTCCGGTGGTGTCGAAGGCGTCCGTGAACGCGGTCCTGGCGGCTTCCGTGAGCGCGGTGCCCTCCGGCCCGCCGAGTTGTCCGGCGGCCACGACCGCCTCGCCCAGCGAGTCCTTGGCGGTCTCCGCCACGCTCTCCGGGACACCGGCCGGGACCACGAGATTGCCGTGGTGGAAAACCGTGGCCAGGCTTCCGAGGAAGGCGATGCCGAGCACGTTGCCCAGCTCGAAGCCGGTCTCCTCGATCGCCGCCGCGCCGCCCGCTCGGTCGGCGGGAGCCGATCCCATCAGCAGTCAGCCGCCGCTCTGCGTCCGGTGCCGCGTGACCGGTGCGCGGGTCCGTTCGATCCGCGCACCGGTGAGTCCCGCTTGGCCCACTCCAGCGGGTGCGTGGGCTGCGGTCGCGCCTAGCGTGGCGGTATGGAAGCCGAGCACGGTGCGCAGGGTAGGGCGCGTTCTCTTTCTGAGGGGTGGAGGGCGTTCAAGCGGTCGCCGTTTCTTCCTGCTGTGGTGCTGGTCTTCATCGTGGCGGCGGCGGCCGGGCTCTTCGCCGGGTCTTATTGCTATGCGATGGCCAACCCGACTCCGCACCGGATTCCCACGGCGGTGACGGGGAACTCCGACAAGGGCGAGGCGTTCGTGGCCGGCATGGAGAAGGCGCTCGGCGCCTCGCTCGTCGTACGGCGTTATGCGACCTACGACCAGGCGGTCGGGGCCATCGAAGACCAGAAGGCCTTCGCGATCATCGAGCTCCGACCTGCGGAGGTGCGGCTCGACACGTCCGGTGCGGCCGGTGCGTCGGTCTCCCGGCTGCTGACGGCCGCCGCGCCGAAGGTCGGTGCCGTGCTGGGGACCCCGGTGACGGTGCGGGACATCAGACCGCTGCAGTCCACCGACCCGCAGGGGCTCGCGCTGTTCTACATCTCGCTGGCCGCCGTCATCATCGGCTTCGTCGGGGCGATCCAGCTGAGTGTGCACGCCAGGGCGCTCAACGCGGGGGAGCGGATCGCGTTCACCGCCCTGTACTCGGCCCTCGGCGGATTCGTCATCTGCGCGGTGGTGGACTGGCTGCTGGGCGTGCTGGACCTGCCGTTCGCGCAGTCCTGGCTGATCCTGGCACTGACGATGTTCACCTCGGGCATGGTCTTCACCATGTTCAACACGCTCGTCGGGCGGTGGGCGATGATCCCGACCTGGGGCCTGATGGTGCTGCTCGGCAACCCGTCGTCGGGCGGCGCGGTGTCCTGGCCGCTGCTGCCGTCCCCGCTGGGGCACATCGGCCGGTGGCTGCCGCCGGGCGCCTCGGTGAACGCCCAGCACAACGCCATCTACTTCGCGGGGCACCAGTTCGTCTTCCCGTACCTGGTGCTCATCGCCTGGAGCACGGTGGCCGTGACGGTCTTCACCGTCTGGCGGAACCGCCATTCGGGCGGCCGGGAGCACAACCCCCTGCACGCCACCGCGCCGGCCGCCACCTAGCGGTTCCCGGACTCCCGCGGGCCCGTCAGGGCAGTCGCGCCGGGGGTGGTCGTTGATCCACTTGCCGTGCGGGGCGTGCGGGTGTGACCTGGAGGGAGACAGCGGAAGGAGTTCCGTCATGGCCGCTTCCACAACCGTGCCGGTACGGCACCAGGGCTCGCTCGGGGTGGCACTGCCCGTGACGCTGGGCGTGATCTACGGCGTCTGGGCGGCCTTCATCGCGCGCGGGGGCGAGGGGCTCACCGCCGGTGACATCGGGCTCGGTGTGGTGGCCGGTCTCGCGTTGGCCGTGCTGTGCTTCCTGCTCGGCAGAACGCAGAAGGCGCTGCCGCGCGAGCTGCGTGCCGCCGCCTACGGGACGCTGACCGGCTGCTCGGTCGGGTTCCTGCACAGCCTGACCGACGAGAGCATCCTCAGGTGCGTCGGCATGGGCATCTTCTTCGGGGCGGCGGCCGCGGCTGCCTCGTACTACATCTTCTACACGCACGAGCCCTGACCGCTGTCGGTTCCGGGTCCGGTCCCGGCGTCGCGTACGCGGCGCGCGACCTGGACCCGGTTCTCAGGCGCGCAGATACGCCGGGTCGGTGACCACATCGGAGAGATAGAGCGTGACGATCCGCTTGGCCGAGGCGAGCATCGCGGGATCGCCGAGGGGGTCGGTCCTGAAGGCCAGTCGCAGGACGGCGTCGGCGGCCGTCACCCCGGCCCGGCCTCGTCCTGCGAGCACCGGCACAAAACATGAACGCGTGTCGCGTTCGTATTCTTAGGGGACGGCCCGGGCCGGCGTCAAGGGCTGTGCGCGGGGCGCCGCGCGGCGGAACGGCGTCGCGGCGGGATCGAGTTGGTGGCAGGGCGATGCATCGGCGTATGGCCGGTTCTCAACCTTGCGGGCAACGATCGATGTTTTGCGTCAAGTCATGGACTTGCTGCGGCTCGGCTCGTAGGGTCGGAGATGTCTGGACCAGACGTGCGTGTCATCAGCCCGAGCGAGCGCGCACAGCGCACCGCGTTCCGGGCATGCGCCGCCTGATCGTCCGTCATCCGGGTGGGGGCCCGGCGGCGGACCGGTGTGGGCCGTGCCTCGGTGAGGTACGGCCCACACCCGGTATGTCAGACGGGCCTGCGCCCGGCAGCCGGAGTCTCGCCGGAGCCGCGGACGATGAAACGGGTCAGCAGGATCACCGAACGCGGCGCCGAGCGGTCGCCGTCGATCCGCGAGAAGAGCAGGTTCGCCGCGGTGCTGCCGAGTGCCACCGGGTCCTGGCTCACCACCGTCAGCGGCGGGCTCAGCCGCTCGGCGAGCGGGAAGTCGTCGAAGCCGACGATCGCGATCCGGTCGAACAGACCGCCCTCGGCCTGGCCGAGACCGTCCATGACACCGATGGTGATGAGGTCGTTGCTGGTGAACAGCGCGGTCGGCGGGTGGCGCAGGGCGCGCAACTCCGCCAGCGCCGCGGCCGCGTCGGGCTGGGAGCGCAGTTCGTGCCGCACCAGTTCGGGATCCTCCGTCACCCCCCGGGCCGCCAGGGCCTCCTGATAACCCGCGTAGCGCTCGCGCTGGGTCCAGATGCCGAACCGGTCACCGAGATAGGCGATCCGGGTGTGCCCGTGGTCCAGCAGATGGGTGACGGCCCGGTTCGCCCCGGCGCGGTTGTCGACGGTGACGGTGTCGACCGCCAGTCCCTTGGCGGGCCGGTCGACACAGACGACCCGGGTGCCGCCCTCCATGGGCTGCTTGAGGAACCCGTGACTGCCGATGGTCGGCACGAGGATCAGCCCGTCGACCTGCCGGGCGCAGAACGCCGCGACGACCTCCTGCTCCCGGCGCGGCTCGTCGTTGGTGCTGCCGACCAGGACCAGATAGCCGCGCCGGTGCGCCTCGTCCTCCACGGACCGCGCCATCAGGGCGTAGAACGGGTTCGCCAGATCGTCCACCACCAGACCGATGGTGGACGTCCCCAGGTTCTTCGACCGCAGGTTCCGCGCGTTGTCGTTGCGCTGGTACCCCAGCTTCCGCACCGCCTGCTCGACTCGGGCCGTGGTGTCCGGGGACACGGCCGACTCGCCGGATATGACACGGGAGACCGTCATCGGACTGACTCCCGCGGCGCGGGCCACGTCCTTCATCGTCGGGCGCTTCACGGGCCTCCTCATCGACGGGTTCCGGTGCGGTGCCGGAATCCGACGCGTGGTTGATGGCCGGCGGGACCCTCCGCACTCCCCGCGTGCGGTCCGGGCACCGGCGGCGCCAACGTTACCCACCCATGCCGCCGGGACCGGGGGCGGGACCGGGTGAACCCCCAGGTCCCGCCCCCGGCCCGGGAATCAGCAGGCGGACTTGTAGAAGTACTTGGTGATGGCGGGATCGGTCATGTTCTCCTTGGTGATGGCGACCATGGGAGTTCCGATCTGCGCGGTCACCTTCTTGCCCTGGATCGCGGCCAGCGCCTGATCGACGCCCTGGGTGCCGATGCCGCCCGGGTCCTGCGCGACCAGGACGTCCAGGGTGCCGTTCTTGAGCGCGGTGATCTCGTCGGGTTCCGCGTCGAACGCGGCGACCTTGACCTTGCCCTGCTTTCCGGCGGCCTGCAGCCCGGTGGACACGCCCTGGGCGGTGTTGGTGTTGCCCGCGAAGACGCCGCCGAGGTCGGGGTGCGCGGCGAGGGTCGCCTGGATCTGCGACGCGGCCGTGGCCGGCAGGTCGTTGTCGTACAGCACCGGAAGCAGCGTGATCCCGGTGTGGTTGCTCTGCATCTCCTCGGTGAAGCCCTTGATCCGGGCATCGGTGGTGGAGACCCCGGGCTTGACACTGATCACGATGGCCGAGCCCTTGTCGCCCATCAGCTGCGCGAGGGCCTTCGCCGCGGCCTTGCCGCCGGCCTCGTTGTCGGAGGAGATCCGCGAGACGCCCACCGAGGCCTCGGTGACCGAGGTGTCGACGAGTACGACCTTGGTGCCCGCGCCCTGGATCTGCTGGAGCGAGGGGGTCAGCGCGGTGCTGTCCACCGGGGATATCAGCAGGCCGTCCGGGTGGGTGGCGGCGACCGAGTCGATGATCGGCCGCTGCACCGCGACGTCCCACTGGGCCGAGCCGTTGGTCTTGAGGTCCACGCCGACCTTCGCGGCCTCGGCCTGGGCGGCGCACGCCATCGTGATGTAGAAGGGGTCGCTCTTGACTCCGGTGATCAGCTGGATGGTCTTCTTCCCGGAGCCGGATGACCCGTTGTCGTCGCTGCTGCAGCCGGCGGTGGTGGCCAACACGGCCAGCACCGCGCAGCATCCGGCGAACTTCGTGGCTCTGTGCATGGCGGAGATCCTTCTGTGAGGGTGCGGCCCGAGGGGGAGCAGTGGAGCAGGGGAGGGGGAGTGCGCGGGGACCGCGGTCAGCCGCGGTCGCGGCTGCGCCTGCGGAACTGGTCGAGGTAGACGGCGAGGACCAGGACCACGCCGATGGCGACGTCCTGCCAGTACTGCTGGACGCCGATGATGATCAGGCCGGTGGTCAGGACCGCCGGGATGAAGACACCGATCACCGTGCCGAGCACCGAACCGCGCCCGCCGAAGAGACTGGCGCCGCCGAGCACGACCGCGGTGATGACCTTGAGGTTGTCGGTGGAGTGGCCGGCGATGGACGTGGTGCCGAAGTAGGCCAGCCACATCACGCTGCCGAGCCCGGCCAGCAGTCCGGCCAGGGCGTAGACCAGGACGAGATGCCGGTCCACCGCGATGCCGACCCGGCGCGCGCCCTCCGCGTTGGAGCCGATCGCGTACGTGTAGCGGCCGAACCGGGTGTAGGCGAGCACCAGGCCGAACAGGACCGTGGTGCCGAACGCGATGACCACCAGCCAGGGGATCTGCCCGAAGAGCTTGCCGAACCCGATGCTGTGCTGCAGCTTGCCCGACACGGCCCCGGTCAGGTCCTGCCCGCCGGTGATGATCTGGGCGAGCCCCAGGGCCGCGCCGAAGCCGCCGAGGGTGACGATCAGCGGCGGCACCTTGGCCTTGGCCACCAACAGCCCCTGGACCGCGCCCCACACCAGCCCGGTGGCCAGGGCTATCAGCGCGGCGACCGTGATGGTGCCCCAGCCCGACTCGGCGCCGCCGTGGTGCACGGTGTATTCGCCGGACAGCACGGCGGCCAGCACGAGGACCGATCCGACCGACAGATCGATCCCGGCCACGATGATGACGAAGGTCATGCCGACGCCGAGCACCAGGTAGATGGCGGCGTTGGTGGCTATCTGGGTGATGTCGTACTGGGTGAGGAAGGTGCCCGGCGCGGCGATGGTGAAGAAGGCGACCAGGAGGACCAGGACGCCGAACGTCCAGGCCTCGTTGACCGCCGCGATGCGCTTCGCCCAACCCGGCACGGTGAACCGCGGCCTCGGGGGCACGGGCGAGCCTTCCTCCGCGGGCACGGGCGAGCCGTCCCCGGCCGGTATCGGGGACCCGGTGGGCGCCGGCTCCCCGGCTCCCGTCTTCTCCAACCGCGGCTTTCCTGTATCCGTCATGTCCTGTCCCGCCGTCTCCGACTTCACGCTGCGCCACCGTTCGACGCCGGGTCCAGTGCCCCGGTCATGGCGCCGACCAGCTCCTCGACCGACGACTGCGCGGCGGTGAACCGCGCCACCCGGCGGCCCAGCCGCAGCACCTCGACGCGGTCGGCGACCGACAGCACCTCGGGCATGTTGTGGCTGATCAGGACGACGGCGATACCGCGGTCCCGGACCCGCCTGATGGTGTCGAGCACCCGCCCCCGCTGCACCACACCGAGTGCGGCGGTGGGTTCGTCCATGAAGATGATCCGATTGGCGAAGGCGACCGCCCTGGCCACCGCGACCGACTGGCGCTGACCGCCCGACAGGGACGCCACGGGGACGCCGACATCCTGCAGATCGACCCCGAGTTCGGCGAAGGCCGCGACGGCCGACCGGCGCATCGCCGCCCGGTCGAGCACATGGAGCCGTCCGAGCAGACCGCCGCGGAACAGCTCCCGGCCCAGATGCAGATTGGCCGCCGCGTCCAGGTCCGGGGCGAGCGCCAGGTCCTGGTACACGGTCTCGATGCCGTACCGCCGGGCGTCCAGCGGGCTGGTCAGCCGCACCGGCGCGCCGTCCACCAGGATCTGCCCGCCGTCCGGTCTGATGGTGCCGGACAAGGTCTTGACCAGAGTGCTCTTCCCGGCGCCGTTGTCGCCGATGAGTGCGACGACTTCGCCGGGCCACGCGGTGAAATCAGCGCCCTGGAGAGCCTGGACATGACCGAAGTGCTTGGTCACCCCCCGCGCCTCCAGGAGTGGTTCTGTCATCGAGAAGCCTCCCGGGGCCTTGGTAACGTTCTCAGCGATTCCCGGATTGTGGGGGTGGCCTGATGTCGTGTCAATACTCCGCGCACAGGTGCGTTTTAGCCGCCCAGGTCCGGACAATCTCGCGATTCGCGGCGCAG
This sequence comes from Streptomyces sp. SID13666, assembly GCF_010548325.1. Lineage (NCBI taxonomy): Bacteria > Bacillati > Actinomycetota > Actinomycetes > Kitasatosporales > Streptomycetaceae > Streptomyces > Streptomyces sp. SID13666. The sequence continues at coordinate 86,807 of NZ_JAAGLX010000035.1, forward strand.
TGAGCACTCTTGACAGGGAATCAGGGACACGTCAAGAATCCTGTTTCGATTGATAACGTTCACATGCACTTCGAGCATCCTCCGTGCCTTCAGGACGCTGGCCCCGCGGCGAGCGGCCTCCCCCACGACAAGGTGGTTCTCCGTGCTCCGATCGCATTCCGTCCGGCACTGTGCTGCCCCGGGCGTCAATCCACCACCCGAACGGGCGACCCCGCTGCTGAGACTCGGTGTGGCCTTCTCCTGCCTGCTGCTGACCGCGGTCGGCGCGGTCGCGTTCGCCTCGCCCCCGGCGCACGCCGCCGTGTCCAACCCGACCCAGTACGTCGACCCGTTCATCGGCACCGACGACAGCACCGCGCCCAACCCGGTGCCGGGCGGCGCCGGCGGAAGCACCTATCCGGGCGCCGTGGTCCCGTTCGGCGGCGTCCAGCTGAGCCCGGACACCCCGACCGCCTCACCGTCCGGCTACCGCGCCTCGGACACCACCATCGAGGACTTCAGCGCCACCCACTTCGACGGTGCGGGCTGCTCGAACAACGAGGACCTCCCGATGCTCCCGGTCACCGGAGCGCTCGGCGCCTCACCCGGCACCAGCTGGACCAGCTACGCGTCCGGCTACACGAAGGCGAACGAGGCCGCCGCGCCCGGCTACTACAAGAACCGGCTGGACAAGTACGCCACCAACGTCGAGCTGACCGCGACCACGCGCACCGGCATGGGCAAGCTCGTCTACCCGGCCGGCACCACCTCCCGGCTGCTGATCAACACCAGCCGCAGCGCCACCGGCAACCGCAGCGGCTCGGTCCAGATCAGCGGCTCGGAGGTCAGCGGCAGCGTCACCGCCGGCGGCTTCTGCGGCTCGTCGAAGACGTACCAGATCTTCTTCGACATCCGCTTCGACAAGGCCCCCACCGGCTTCGGCACCTGGAGCGGCGGCACGGTTACCGCGGGCTCGGCGAGCGCCAACGGCACCAACACCGGCGCCTATGTCACCTTCGACACCACGGCCAGTCAGAACGTCCAGTTCAAGGTCGCCCTGTCCTACGTCAGCGTCGCGAACGCGAAGACCAACCTCACCACGGAGAACAACGGCTGGGACTTCAACGCCGTACGGACCGCGGCGGACACCTCCTGGAACCAGATCCTCAACCGGGTCCAGGTCTCCAGCGGCGGCGCCACCGAGCTGCAGAAGTTCTACACCTCGCTCTACCACGTCTTCCAGAGCCCGAACATCTCCAGTGACGTCAACGGTGACTACCGCGGCTTCGACGGGGCGGTGCACAACTCCGCCCACCCGGTCTACCAGAACTACTCCGGCTGGGACATCTACCGCTCCTGGGCGGCCCTCATCGCGCTGATCGCGCCGACCGAGGCGAGTGACATCGTCAAGTCCATGGTCCTCGACGGCCAGCAGGGCGGCCTGCTGCCCAAATGGTCGCAGCAGACCAACGAGGACTTCGTGATGACGGGCGATCCAGGACCCATCATCGTCAGCAGCATGTACGCCTTCGGCGCCCGTGACTTCGACACCGCCGCCGCGCTGACACTGATGGAGAAGTCCTCCAACGGCGGTACCACCCAGGGCACCGCGATCCGCGGCCGGCAGTCCACGTTCACCAGCCTGCACTACATCAACGGTGACCCGTCGGACTCGCTGGAGTACTCGGCCTCCGACTTCGCGACGGCGCAGTTCGCCAAGTCGCTGGGCAACACGACGAGCTACAACACACACATGACGCGCGCCCAGTGGTGGCGCAACACGTTCAACACCGAGTCGGGTTTCGTGCACCCGCGCAACAGTGACGGCAGCTGGCCCTGGCCCCTCGACCCGGCCAGCCAGTCCACCTTCACCGAGGGCAACGCGGCCCAGTACACCTGGATGGTCACCTACGACTTCGCCGACCTCATCAACTCGATGGGTGGCCGGCAGACCGCCGTGCAGCGACTGGACCACCACTTCACCGAGGTCAACGCCGGGCAGAGCCGGCCGTACTACTACATCGGCAACGAGCCGGAACACGGTGTGCCGTGGGCGTACGACTACGCCCGGCACCCGTCCGGCGCCTCGGACGCGGTGCGCAAGGTGATGACCGAGTCGTTCACCACCGGACCGGGCGGACTGCCCGGCAACGACGACCTGGGTGCGACCTCCGCCTGGTACGTCTGGGCGGCGCTCGGCATGTACCCGGCCACCCCCGGCGCCGACACGCTCGCCGTGCACGGCCCGACGTTCCCCTCCATCACGATCCAGCGGGCCGCCGGGGACATCACCATCAACTCCTCGGGCTCCGGGAACTACGTCCAGGGCCTGAGCGTCAACGGCACGTCCACCAGCCACAATTACCTGCGCTACCCGGACGTGGCGGGCGGCGGGACGCTGAACTACACGATGGGCGGAACGCCGAGCGCCACCTGGGGCACCGGCGCCAACGACGCGCCGCCGTCCTTCCAGGACGGCGGGACCTCGGTCCCGGCCGCTCCCGAACTGGGTGCGAATCTCGCCCAGGGCAAGCCGGTGACCACCGCCTCGACCCCCTGCGCGGCGGCGGAGTCGGCGGACAAGGCCGTCGACGGCACGCTGAAGAACAACAGCAAGTGGTGCACGAACTCGACGAGCCCGGCGATGCAGGTCGACCTCGGTTCCGTGCAGACGGTCTCCTCGTTCGTCCTCAAGCACGCCGGACTGGGCGGCGAGAACACCGCCTGGAACACCGGTGCCTACCAGATCCAGACCAGCACCGACGGCACGACGTGGTCCACCGCGACGACCGTCACCGGTTCCCGGTCCAGCAGGACGTACAACACCATCGCCGCCCGGCAGGCCCGCTACGTCAAACTCGCCGTCACCACACCCGGCAACAGCGGAGCCACCGCCGTGCGGATCTACGAACTCGAGGTCTACGGGGGCGGCAGCAGCGGCCCGGCCAACCTGGCGCTGAACCGGCCCGCCACCGGGTCCGCCTCCTGCAACACCACCGAGACACCTGACAAGGCGGTCAACGGCAGCGTCTCCGGAGGCAACACCGACAAGTGGTGCTCGGGCGCCGCCGGAACCAAGACCCTCCAGGTCGACCTCGGCGGATCGCACGCGCTGAGCTCGATCACCGTGCGGCACGCCGGCGCCGGCGGGGAGTCGGCCGGCTGGGACACCAAGGACTTCGATCTGCAGGTCTCCACGGACGGCACCACCTGGACCCCGGTGGCCCAGGTGCGCGGCAACACCTCCGACGTCACCAGCAACCCCTTCACCGCCACCGCCCGCTACGCCCGTCTCGCCGTCATCACGCCCACCCAGAACACCGACACCGCGGCCCGGATCTACGAATTCGAGGTCTACGGCACCTGATCAACCGTCCTTCCGAGCCCCGGTCGTCGGTCGACGACCGGGGCTCCGCCGCGCCCTCACTTCGAACGTGATGGAAGGAGTTGCGGCCTCCACCCCCCTCCATGAGGCTGGGCACCGCCGACCGAGCAACCGTTTCAGGACAGCGGGGGAAGGGTCGGCAGGCCGGCGGGGGGACCAACACGGGGGTGTGGTCCACCCGCCCGCGCCTTTGCGGCCGACGCCCGCCTCCGCGTCATGCCTCCTGCGTGCCGGTTTCGGTCCGCCATAGGATTTGAACACGTTCAATGTTATGTTCTTCGCCATCGCACCGGAGATGACGCATGAGCGGGGGCAGCATGAGCGTGACCACATTCGCCGGCTGGACACGGGGATTCGAGGCCGAAATCGAGCGCCGGCGCGCACAGGGCGAACCGGACTGGGCGGCCGGCGCGAGCCTGCCGGGGCCGCTCGCGCGCAGCCTGCAGCGCTTCCAGGTCGGCGAGGACGGCGACGGAGCGAATCTGATCCGCAAGGCCGACGAGGCCGGGGACCGCGACTACGCCGCTGCGGTCCGGCTGTTCGTGGCGGAGGAGCAGAACCACGCGCGACTGCTGGCGCTGCTGCTCGGCGCGGGCGGGATGCCGACCATCGCGGCCCACTGGAGCGACTCGGTCTTCGTCCGGCTGCGCAGACTGCTCGGCCTGAGACTTGAGTTGCTGGTCCTGATGATCGCCGAGGTCGTGGCCCTGCGGTACTACCGGGCCGTCAGTGAGGGCGCCGGGGACCCGCTGGTCGGCGAGGTCGCGGCGCGGATCCTGGCGGACGAGCGGCGGCACGTCCCGTTCCACTGTCTGCGGCTGCGGGAGGCGCTCGGCGTACTGCCCGGGGCGCTGCGCGTCCTCGTGATGACCGGCTGGCGGCTGCTGCTGCTCGGTGCCACCGTCGTCGTCGCCTGGGACCACGGGTCGGCGCTGCGCGATCTCGGCCTGCCGCGGCGCCGGTTCATCGCCGATGTCATGCGGTCGTCCTCGGACGTCGTCGCCGACATCCTGCCGAAATCGCCTTGCGGAGAATTGCCGCCGGGCGCCGGTCCGGGCTCATGGGAGACCACGGATGCAGCTGAAGGTGCGGGAGTTCCGGCCCCGGATCGGGCCGGTGGAGTACCGCGTCGTCCAGCCGTGGGAACCGCTGCGGCACACGGCGCTCGGCAATCCGGACGGGTACGGCTGTCTGATAGGTGACTTCGCGGCAGGACGGGGGCTGCGGGAGGAGAACGTTCCCAAAGGCCACTCGGTCCTGGTCTCCATGCTCAGCTGGGAGTTGCGGCCGGACCCGTCGGTCCACCGCATGCAGTTCGACATCTGCTTCAAGGCGCACCCGCCGTACGAGCACTTCCGCCGTCCGGGCCGGCGCCTGCCCGCCGCCTGACGCGGGGCTCGGACCCCACGCGCCGATAGGGGGTCCGGCACCACCATCGCCGGGTGCCCAACCCCACTGACCTGGCCGTCGTCCTGTCGCAGACTCGTGCATGTCAGCAAGTACGAGCGAGCACGGGGAGTCCAGCGATGAAGGGTCACACTCGACGGGACGTAGTACGCAGCGCGGCGATCGTGGCGGCGGGGGGTTTCGCGGCACAGCTGGTCGGCGGCGGGTCCGCCGGGCTGACGTCGGCCGGCGCGGTGACGGGGGCAGGGGCGGGTGGCGGCAGCAGCTTCCCGTTCCTCCAGGGGGCCTTCGCGCCGGTGACGAAGGAGGTGACGGCGTTCGACCTGCCGGTCACCGGCCGCGTCCCCCGTGAACTGAACGGCCGCTATCTGCGGAACGGCCCGAACGTACTCGGTCTCGAGGACCCCCGGGCGCATCACTTCATGCTCGGCGAGGGCATGGTGCACGGCGTCCGGCTGCGAGACGGCCGAGCCGAGTGGTACCGCAACCGCTGGATCCGTTCGTCCGGTGTGGCCAAGAAGCTGGGCGAGCCGTACCACGGTCCGGTTCCGGAGAACGACTTCGCGAACAACACCCATGTCATCGCGCACAAGGGCCGCGTGCTGGCGCTGCAGGAGAGCGGGCCGCTGCCCTACGAGCTCGACGAGGAACTCAACACCGTCGGCACGTACGACTTCGGCGGGACGTTGAACGGCCCGTACACCGCGCACACCAAGTACGACGCCCACGCCGGTGAGCTGCACGCCGTCACCTACTACCCGACGTGGGACCACATCCGGCACCTCGTCGTCGACCATGCGGGACGGGTGGTCAGGACCACCCGGATCCCGGTGGCGGACAGCCCGATGATGCACGACTTCGCGCTCACCAGGAAGTACGTGATCATCTTCGACATCCCCGTCACGTTCGACCCGGTGGCCGCGGAGGCGGGCAAGCTGGTGCCGTACATCTGGAACGACAACCATCCGTCGCGGGTCGGGGTGCTGCCGCGCGACGGCGGGCGGATCCGCTGGTTCGAGGTGCCGCCCTACTTCCACTCGCACACCCTCAACGCCTACGACGAGGGCGATTCGGTGGTCGTGGACATCACCACCTACCCGGCCCCCTTCTACGTCGACGGGCGGGGCTCCGACGGTCCCTCGTCGTTCAGCACCCCGTCACTGAACCGGTGGACCATCGACCTGGCGCACGGCCAGGTGCGGTTCGCCCGACTCGACGACCGCCCGCAGGAGTTCCCCCGGGTCAACGAGACGATGGTCTCCCGGCGGCACCGGTACGGCTACTCGGCGGCGGCCGCCGAGATGTTCACGGCCTACGAGACGGTCGACGGCGTCCCGCCCGACGAGTCCTTCAGCAACGCGCTGATCAAGCAGGACCTGGTCCGCGGCACCTCACAGGTGCACCGGCTGCCGAAGGACGCCGCGGCCGGTGAGGCGGTCTTCGTCTCCCGGCACGGCTGCGATCCGCACCCGACGGCGGCCGAGGACGACGGCTACACGCTGGCGTATGTGCACAACCCGGACCGCGGAGCGTCCGACCTGGTGATCCTGTCCGCGCAGGACTTCACCGGGAAGCCGCTCGCGCGCATCCATCTGCCGGCACGGGTGCCGCTCGGCTTCCACGGCAGCTGGGTCGCGGACGAGTGACCTCACCCTGACCGGGCCCCGCCTCAGCCGCTCACCGCCACGGGCGCCGCACCCGCCGTACGGGTGCGGCGCGCGGCGGGGACGACGAGCGGGGTGCCGGTCTCGGGGTCGCCGATGACCTGGCAGCGCAGCCCGAAGACCCGTTCCACCAGGTCCGCGGTCACGATGTCCCGCGGTGCGCCCTCGGCCACGACCTTTCCGTCCCGCAGCGCGATGAGGTGCGTGGCGTACCGGGCGGCGTGGTTGAGGTCGTGGAGGACGGCGACGAGGGTGCGGCCCTGCTGCTCGTGCAGATCGGCGCAGAGGTCGAGGATCTCGATCTGGTGCTGGATGTCGAGGTACGTCGTCGGCTCGTCGAGCAGCAGCAGCGGGGTCTGCTGGGCGAGCGCCATGGCGATCCAGACGCGCTGGCGCTGCCCGCCGGAGAGCTCGTCGACATAGCGGTCGGCGAGGTCGCCGACGGCGGTGGCGGCCATCGACTCGTCGACGATCCGTTCGTCGTCCCGCGACCACTGGCGCAGCAGCCCCTGGTGCGGATAGCGGCCGCGCGCGACGAGGTCGGCGACGGTGATGCCGTCGGGCGCGACCGAGGTCTGGGGGAGCAGCCCGAGGATCCGTGCGGCCTTCTTCGCGGGGAGCGATCCGAGCGCGGCAGTTCCGAGGACGAGCTCCTCGCCGAGGTGGTTGCCTGAGCCGGTGCCCCGGCCGCTGGATGGGCACCGGTCCGGTGTCCCGTTCCGGCCGGTCGGGGCAGCGCACTTGAGTACCGTTCGAGGTGAGCGGTGCAAGAGTGGTGGGGGCAGTCCGCCGTGCCCCTCGGGGAGGAGTCCCGCACATGCCCCAGAGGTTGACGCGCCCATGGGCCGCCGCACTCGCCCTGCTCCTGGCCGTCCCCGTGGTGGCAGCCTGCGACGGCATGGACAAGGCGCTCGACTGCGCCAAGATCGCCGCCCGGATCGCCGGGGATGTGCAGGACCTGCAGTCGACGGCCACCAATATCGGCCAAGTGTCGGAGCAGAGCCGCCGCCAGGACACCTCCGCGTCCCTGTCCAAGCTGGAGAAGGACCTCCAGGAGGTCGGGGGCAACAGCGTCCATGTGGAGGTCCGCAAGGCCTTCGACGATCTGTCCGCCGCGCTCGGCAGCGCGAGGGAGCGTGCCAAGGACGGTAAGGGCCCGGATGTGAAGCCCCTCGCGGACGCGGCGGGCCGGCTGTCCGTCGCCTGCACGACGGGATAGCGGACCGCCGTCAGAGCTTGGCGGATCGCGCGCCGGTGCGGTCCGGCCGGGTGGTCGCCGCGTGGGCGGCGAGGACCAGTTGGACGCTGTGGTCGACGAGGCGTTCGCGCGAGACGTCCAGAGTGCCGCGGAGGTGGCCGGCGAACAGGTTGGCCAGGCCGCCGACCAGGGCGTAGGCGGTCATCCGGCGGCCGGAGTCGTCCGTGCCGTCCGCGAGCTGGCCGTCGATGAGGTCGGTGAAGGACGGCATCCATCGGTGGCTGTGCTCGCCCAGGACGGGATCGGCGAACGGTTCGAGGAGGAGCAGCCGCCCCTTGTGCGGGTCGTCCAGGACGAGCGCGACGAACGCCTCGACGGCGGCGCGGGCACGGGCCTCCGGTTCCGGCGAGGTGCGGGCGACGGCGTCCGCGAGCGTGGCGCGGGCCTCGGTGGCGACGCGCTCGAAGGCGGCGAGCAGCAGCGCGTCGCGGTCGGCGAAGCTCTCGTAGAAGTAGCGGTCGGTCAACTTCGCGCGGCGGCAGACGGAACGGACGGTCACGGCCGCGCTGCCGTCCTCGCCGGCGAGGCTCAGGGCGGTCGCGAGCAGCGTCTCGCGGCGCGTCTCACGGCGGGCGGCCAGCGTGCTGCCGCCCCAGGTGCGATCGCTCAACAGGGTCTCCTCGTAGGTGTGTTGACGACACCCGTCCGCACATTCTAATCTGGGCATCCTATTCTGATGACACCCGTCATCAGTTGGAGGTGCACCGTGTCGGACGTCTTACCGCTCGGACCGGAATCACTCACCTGGAAGTACTTCGGAGACTGGCGCTCCCTGCTGCTCGCCCCTTGGGCAGGCTCGATGCAGAACATGCACCCCGAACTCGGCGCCGGAGTCGCCGAGCACTCGCGCTTCTTCGAGGAGCGCTGGGAGCGGCTGTACCGCTCGCTCTATCCGATCGGCGGCGTCGTCTACGACGGCCCGCGCGCCGCCGAGACCGCGCGGACCGTCCGCGGCTACCACGACACGATCAAGGGCGTGGACCGCTCCGGCCGCCCGTACCACGCACTCAACCCCGGCACGTTCTACTGGGCGCACGCGACGTTCTTCGTCCTGACCATGCATGTCGCGGAGTACTTCGGCGGCGGGCTCACCGAGGCGCAGCGACGGCAGCTCTTCGACGAACATGTGCGCTGGTACGCGCTGTACGGGGTGAGCATGAAGCCCGTTCCCGCGACCTGGGAGGACTTCCAGGCGTACTGGAGCCACATGTGCGCCGAGGTGCTGGAGGACAACGAGCCCACCCGGCAGGTCCTCGACCTGGGCGCGGTCACCAGACCACCCGCCCTGCGTCTGCTGCCGGTTCCGGTGTGGGACGTGGCCCGGATACCCCTCGCCCGGCTGACCCTCTGGATGACGGTCGGCATGTATCCGCAGGCCGTACGGGAGCGGCTCGGCTACGACTGGACGCCGCGCGACGAGCGCAGACTCCGTGCCCTCGGACATCTCGTGAACCGGGGCATGCGGCTCGTGCCGCACGAGCGCCGCTTCCACCCCCGGGCGCGGGCCGGCTGGCGGCGGGAGAGCGGCCGGCTGCCGCTGGGCGCACCCACCGTGCACACTCCGCTCCGCAACCTCCCGCCGGCCGATGAACGGCACCTGCCGCAGCACTACATGCCGGGCGACCGACCCAGGGCGTGACCGCGGGTGCTCCCTGCCGCACACTGGGGCGGGAGCGCCCCCGGTTCGGGAACCCCGGCGTTTTCTGTTGTCCCGTCGCCGTGCGGGAGTCTCCTGAACGGCGGACAAGTGCCGATCCCGGCGGACGGCGCGCGGGGGCGGGGCAACGGGCGAACGACAGGGAGCACAGCGCGATGCGAGGAACCGAGCGGAGCGGCGGACCGGACACCGGCACGGTGATCGCGGCCCGGGGCGGCGACCGGCGGGCGCTGGACGAGCTGCTCGCCGACTGCGTCCCGCTCGTCTACAACATCGTCGGACGGGCGCTGAACGGACACAGCGACGTCGACGACGTGGTCCAGGAAACGCTGCTGCGGATCGTGCGCGGGCTGCCCGATCTGCGGGATCCGCGGTCCTTCCGCTCCTGGATGGTCGCCATCGCCGTCCATCAGGTGCGTGACCGGGAGCAGCAGCACCGTGCCGCGCGCCATCGCCGGGCCGATCTGGAGGCCGCTGAGCAACTGCCCGATCCCGGCTCCGACTTCGCCGCGCTCACGATCCTGCGGCTGCGCCTCACCGACCAGCGCCGGGAGGTGGCCGAGGCCACCCGCTGGCTCGACGGCGACGACCAGGAACTGCTCGCCCTGTGGTGGCTGGAACAGACAGGTGAACTCGACCGGGCCGAACTGACCCTCGCCCTCGGCCTGTCGGGGCGCCATGCCGCGGTACGCGTCCAGCGGATGAAGGAACAGATGGAGACCGCCCGCTCGGTGGTGCGCGCGCTCCACCACGTCGGGCATCCGGGCAGCTGCACGGAACTGGCCGCCCTCACCCGTGACTGGGACGGAACGCCGAGCCCGCTGTGGCGCAAGCGGCTGGCCCGGCACGTACGCGGCTGCGCCGCCTGCGGCGGACAGATCGGCGAACTGCTGCCGATGAACCGGCTGCTCGGCGGGCTGCCGCTGCTGGTGCCACCGGCCGGCCTGGTCGCGCAGGTACTCCCGGCGGCGGCGCCGCACACGGCCGTCCCGCACGCGACCGTCCCGCACGCGACCGTCCCGCACGCGACCGTCCCGCACGCGGCCGTCCCGCACACCGCCGTTCCGCATCCGTCCGGCCTGAGCGGTGCGCCCGGCAGGGCGCGGGCCGCG
>NZ_JAAGLX010000036.1:0-86663 GCF_010548325.1 Streptomyces sp. SID13666
CGGCCGGCCGCGAGGCGGCGGCGGCAGGACCAGCGGGCGAGGGCGTAGAGCCAGGGGCGGCGCAGCCCGGCCTCACGGAGCCGGCCGCGCTGCCGCTCGGCGAGGGCCAGCACCTCGCCGAGCGCCGCCGCGGCGGCGTCGTGCTCGCAGAGGACGGAGAGGCAGTAGGTGAACAGCCCGTCCAGATAGGGCTCGTAGTGGGCCGGGGGCTGCATCGGCAACGTGCCGTGCGGGCGCCGGTCCTTGCGCTGTTCCGAACGCGGTTCGGGGCGCGTCCGGGGCGCCGTCGCCCGGTGCTTGCGGTGCGTACCGGTGCGAGGGCCCGTAGCGGCGTCCTGGGGGTGGGTCTCCTGCCTGCTCATCACCTGGCGACGGTAGGGCGGCGGGAGCACAAGTCTCAGGCGTCCTCGTGAGCGTTAACCCGTATGGGTGGTGATGCCGCTCAAAAGGGGACACCCCGTTAACTCGTACGAGTGCCGGGGGGAATGCGAGTACGTGCGCTGTCGCGGTCCACCGGGAACGCGTTGTCGGACCCTGCCACTACGGTGAACCCCATGCCTCCCCGCAAGACCGCTACGAAGGACCGCCCGTCCTACCGCTGCACCGAGTGCGGCTGGACCACCGTGAAGTGGCTCGGCCGCTGCGGGGAGTGCCAGGCCTGGGGCACCGTCGAGGAGTTCGGCGGCGCGCCCGCCGTCAGGACCACCGCGGCCGGCCGGGTGACGACGGCCGCCAAGCCGATCGGCCAGGTGGACGTCAGCCAGGCGACGGCCCGCTCGACGGGTGTGCCCGAGCTGGACCGGGTGCTCGGCGGCGGGCTGGTGCCCGGCGCGGTCGTGCTGGTCGCGGGTGAGCCGGGCGTCGGCAAGTCGACGCTGCTGCTGGACGTGGCGGCGAAGGCGGCGACCGCCCAGGGCCCGACGCTCTACATCACCGCCGAGGAGTCGGCGTCCCAGGTCCGGCTGCGCGCCGACCGGATCGGCGCACTCTCCGACCATCTGTACCTGGCGGCCGAGACGGACCTGTCGGCGGTCCTGGGCCATCTGGACGACATCAAACCGTCGCTGCTGATCCTGGACTCGGTGCAGACGGTGGCGTCCCCGGAGATCGACGGCGCGCCCGGCGGCATGGCGCAGGTCCGCGAGGTCGCGGGCGCGCTGATCCGCGCCTCCAAGGAGCGCGGTATGTCGACGCTCCTGGTCGGCCATGTCACCAAGGACGGTGCCATCGCGGGCCCCCGTCTGCTGGAGCACCTGGTGGACGTGGTGCTGAGCTTCGAGGGCGACCGACACGCCCGGCTGCGGCTGATCCGCGGCGTCAAGAACCGGTACGGCGCGACGGACGAGGTCGGCTGCTTCGAACTGCACGACGAGGGCATCACGGGACTGGCCGATCCCTCCGGGCTCTTCCTGACCCGCCGCGACGAACCGGTTCCCGGTACGTGCCTGACGGTCACGCTGGAGGGCAAGCGCCCGCTGGTGGTCGAGGTCCAGGGGCTCACCGTCGACACCCAGATCCCGTCCCCGCGCCGCACGACCTCGGGTCTGGAGACGTCCCGGGTCTCGATGATGCTCGCCGTGCTGGAACAGCGCGGCCGGATTCAGGCGATCGGAAAGCGCGACATCTACACGGCGACGGTGGGCGGAGTGAAGCTCACCGAGCCCGCCGCGGACCTGGCCGTGGCGCTCGCGCTGGCCAGCGCGGCGATCGACACACCGCTGCCCAAGAACCTGGTCGCGATCGGCGAGGTCGGCCTCGCGGGCGAGGTCAGACGGGTCACGGGGGTGCAGCGCAGGCTGTCCGAGGCCGCCCGGCTGGGCTTCACCCATGCCCTGGTACCGCCGGATCCCGGGAAAATCCCGCGGGGCATGAAAGTGATCGAGGTGGCCGACATAGGAGACGCCCTGCGGGTGCTCCCGAAGCGTGGCTCACGGGCCTAGAGACGGTCCGAACAGCGGTCGCTGGCCCATTGCGGAGCGAACGTCAGTAAACTTTGCCCTGGTCTCGCCCTTTGGGCATCCGTAGCGACCGGAGGATTGCAGTGGCAGCCAACGACCGGGCAGCAGCTCCCGGCAAGTCCGGCGGGAGTTCCGCTGCTGATGCCCTGATGCGCGCCTCGCTCAGCGCGGTCGCTCCCGGCACCGGCCTGCGTGACGGACTCGAACGCATTCTGCGGGGCAATACGGGCGGTCTGCTCGTCCTCGGCATGGACAAGACCGTCGAGTCGCTCTGTACCGGCGGCTTCGTCCTCGACGTCGAATTCACCGCGACCCGGCTCCGCGAACTGTGCAAGCTCGACGGCGCGCTGATCCTCGACAAGGACCTCACGAAGATTCTGCGGGCCGGTGTGCAGCTGGTCCCCGACTCCAACATCCCGACCGAGGAGACCGGCACCCGGCACCGCACCGCGGACCGGGTGAGCAAGCAGGTCAACTTCCCGGTCGTCTCGGTCAGCCAGTCGATGCGGCTGATCGCGCTGTACGTCGACGGGCAGCGCCGGGTCCTGGAGGACTCCGCCGCGATCCTGTCGCGGGCGAACCAGGCGCTGGCCACTCTGGAGCGCTACAAGCTGCGCCTGGACGAGGTGGCGGGCACGCTCTCCGCGCTGGAGATCGAGGACCTGGTCACCGTCCGGGACGTCAGCGCGGTCTCGCAGCGGCTGGAGATGGTCCGCCGGATCGCCACCGAGATCGCCGAGTACGTGGTCGAGCTGGGCACCGACGGCCGGCTGCTCTCCCTGCAGCTGGACGAGCTGATCGCGGGCGTCGAGCCGGAGCGCGAGCTGGTCGTCCGGGACTACGTGCCGGAGCCGACCGCGAAGCGGAACAGGACCGTGCCGGAGGCGCTCGTCGAACTGGACGCGCTGCCGCACGCCGAGCTCCTCGAACTGACCACCGTGGCCCGTGCCCTGGGCTACACCGGCTCCCCCGAGACGCTGGACTCCGCGGTCTCGCCGCGCGGCTACCGGCTGCTGGCGAAGGTGCCGCGGCTGCCGAACACGGTCATCGAGCGGCTGGTCGAGCACTTCGGCGGCCTGCAGAAGCTGCTCGCTGCGAGCGTCGACGACCTGCAGACGGTGGACGGGGTCGGCGAGGCGCGGGCGCGTTCGGTGCGGGAGGGCCTGTCCAGGCTGGCGGAGTCGTCGATCCTGGAGCGGTACGTCTAGGACTCCGTCCCGGTTTGCGGGTCGGGGGCCGGGCCCTCCGGGGCAGGGTCCGAAATCGAGTATTTACGTGCCGGGCGGCCCACAAACAGCTCGGCAGCATTTCGGACCCTGCCCCTGCGGACCCGGCCCCCTTCGGCTTCTCGGCCGAGCGAGGACGTGTTGCGAAAGTCCCGCCTGGCCCACCGGGCGAACGGCGCTACTTTCGCAACACGCCTAGTCGGCCTTCAGGACGAATGACGCCTGCTTCGGCGTGAAGCCCTGGAGCCTTGCCTCGACGAGGTAGGTCGTGCCGACGGCTGCCTGCTGGCCCTTGGGGGTGGCGCAGTCGGGGGAGCTGGTCTGGCGGTTCCACTCGATCGTGTAAGTCGTCGAGCTGTGCGCCGGAACCTGCAGAAGGTAGGCGCCGCGGCCGGCCGGGCAGTCGTCGGTGGACCAGACGTGCTTGTTGCCGGTGGTGTTGGTGATGGTGACGATGGCCGCCGTCGATCCGAAGTCGAGTTTGCAGGCCGTCGCGGCGGAGTTGGCCGCGGTCAGCTCGAACTTCGGCTTCTGGCCGGGCGCGTAGGAGTTCTGCGTGCTGCGCAGCGTCAACTGGACGTCGGAGACGGCGCAGTCGGCGAGGGTCGAGCCGGCCGGGAGCTGGCCGCTGGAGCCGCCGGAGGCCGCTCCGCCGGACGAGGCGCCGTTCGAACCGCCGCCGGAGACACCGGAGTCGGTGCCGCCGGAGGGCGAGCCGGAGGAGCCGCCGGACGAAGTGCCGTCGGAGGAACCGCCGCTGCCGCTGCCACCGCTGGTGTCCCGGCCGCCCGGGCGGCCGGGGAGGTGCGGTCCGCTGGGGGTGGGGCCGGGCGTGATGGAGGTCGCCGGGGTGTGACCGCCGGGTCCCTTCGCGCCGGTGCCGCCGCTGGAGCCGCCGGAGTTGACCGCCCAGACGGCCAGCACGGCGAGCAGTGCGACCAGGCAGAGCACAACAGCCCGCCGTCGCCAGTAGATGGACGACGGAAGAGGTCCGATCGGATTGCGCACAGAGCCCACACGCGAACTCTAGGGGAGATCGGCCGCGCACCGACGCAACACCCGCCGCACCGGGCGCGGTCTTTCCCGATCATCACGTTTTCCCGCGCGAGCGGTCACTGTCAGTGGCATGTGCGAGGATCGACGACGCTATGAGCACAGACACCCGCGCCACCGCCCACCACGATCTGCACGCACCCGTCATCGACTGGTTCGACGAGCATGCCCGGGACCTTCCGTGGCGCCGCCCGGAGGCCGGTGCGTGGGGCGTGATGGTCAGCGAGTTCATGCTGCAGCAGACCCCGGTCAGCCGCGTGCTGCCGGTGTACGAGCAGTGGCTGGCGCGCTGGCCGCGGCCCGCCGACCTCGCCACGGAGCCCGCGGGTGAGGCCGTCCGCGCCTGGGGACGGCTCGGCTATCCGCGCCGCGCGCTGCGGCTGCACGCGGCGGCGACCGCGATAGCGCTGAGCCACGGCGGTGAAGTCCCGCGCGACCACGCCAAGTTGCTGGCGCTGCCCGGTGTCGGCGAGTACACCGCGGCCGCCATCGGCTCGTTCGCGTACGGGCAGCGGCACTCCGTCCTGGACACCAATGTCCGCCGGGTCTTCGCCCGCGCCGTCACCGGCGTCCAGTACCCGCCGACCGCGACGACCGCCGCGGAGCGCCGTACCGCGCTGGCGCTGCTGCCCGACGACAAGGGGACGGCCGCCCGCTGGGCGGCGGCGACGATGGAGCTGGGCGCGCTGGTGTGCACCGCGCGCGGGCCCGAGTGCGTACGCTGCCCGATCGCGGCGAGCTGCGCCTGGCGGCTGGCCGGCTCCCCCAAGCACACCGGCCCGCCGCGCCGCGGCCAGACGTACGCGGGCACCGACCGCCAGGTGCGCGGAAAACTGCTGGCCGTGCTGCGGGACGCGGTCGATCCCGTGCCGCAGTCCGCGCTGGACGCGGTGTGGGACGAGCCGGTGCAGCGGGCCCGCGCGCTGGACGGCCTGGTGGCGGACGGTCTCGTCGAGCCGCTCGCCGACGGGGTCTACCGACTGCCGGTTTAAACCCCTTCGGGACGTTGGTCCTGAGGCTGTTACATAACCGACGGCTTCCTGTGAGTCCTCTGTGCGCCCACGGTGGCAAAAGCCCAACATCCCCTCCGTAGCGTCGTCCTCGTCGGAACGGTTGGCACCCCAGCGCAACAGTCGACAGGGCGGGACAGCACGGGACGGAGGGCGACCCATGGCGGCGAACGGCACGGTTCTGGAGTTCGAGGAGTACGTGAGGACCCGGCAGGACGCACTGCTGCGGAGCGCACGGCGGCTCGTCCCCGACCCGATCGACGCCCAGGACCTCGTCCAGACCGCGCTGGTGCGCACCTACCCCCGCTGGGACGGCATCGCCGACAAGACGCTCGCGGACGCCTACATGCGCCGCGTCATGATCAACACCCGGACCGAGTGGTGGCGGAACCGCAAGCTCGACGAGATCCCCACCCAGGAGCTGCCGGACGCCAGCGTCGACGACGGCGCCGACCAGCGCGCCGACCGCGAGATGCTCCGCGACGCGCTGCAGGTCCTCGCGCCCAAGCAGCGCCAGGTCGTGATGCTGCGCCACTACGGCCAGCTGTCCACGGAGGAGACCGCCCGCGCGCTGGGGATGTCGACGGGTACGGTGAAGAGCACCCTGCACCGGGCACTGGCCCGGTTGCGCCATGAGCTGGAGCACGGCCGCTACGGCTACTCACGGATGGAGGGCGTGTGCGCCGCCTAGCAGCGCTGACCGCGGTGGCAGTGGCTCTGTGCCTGCTGACCGCGCTTGCAGGCTGCAGGACCGGCACCGGGGCACGCCGTGAGGGCCCCGCACCGCTCCAGACGCTGAAGGCGGAGCCCAGCCCGGCGCCGGCCATCGCCGGTGACCCGGCGGCGCTGGCGAAGCTGGTGAAGAAGGACACGCAGAACGTCAGCCAGGAGGTGCGCGAGGATCTCGCGCCCTGCGCCGGTGACGAGTACCCGGTGGACACCTCGTCCGGCGATCTGACCAGCGGAGAAGGACCCGATCTGATCGTGAACGTCGCCACCTGCGGCGACGGCATGGGGATCGCGAGTTATGTGTACCGGATGGTCGGCGGGCAGTATCGGAACGTCTTCGCCGATGAGCAGCCGCCGGTCTACGGCAGCGCGGAAAACGGCAAGCTGGAGATCATCCGTCAGGTGTACAAAGGCGACGACCAGGTCTGCTGCCCCACCGGGCAGGAGGCCCTGACGTACGTCTGGAAGGACACCAGGTTCGTCCAGGTGGAGCGTACGTACACCGACTACGGGGACGCGCTCCCCACCCCCAAGCCGGAAAAGAAGTCGAATGGCTGAAACACACGTCCTGTTCGTCGAGGACGACGACGTCATCCGCGAGGCGACCACGCTCGCGCTGGAGCGTGACGGCTTCAAGGTGACGGCGGTCGCCGACGGACTGGCCGGGCTGGAGGCGTTCCGCGCCGAGCAGCCCGATCTCGCGCTGCTCGATGTGATGGTGCCGGGCCTGGACGGCGTCAGCCTGTGCCGGCGGATCCGGGACGAGTCGACCGTGCCGGTGATCATGCTGTCCGCGCGCGCCGACTCCATCGACATCGTGCTCGGCCTGGAGGCCGGCGCCGACGACTATGTGACGAAGCCCTTCGACGGGGCGGTGCTGGTCGCCCGGATCCGGGCGGTCCTGCGCCGTTTCGGCCACGCCTCCTCCGGTGACGAACCGGCGGAGGCTGCCCTGCTGTCCTTCGGCGACATCGAGATCGACCCCGAGGGCCTCGAGGTGACCCGCGGCGGTGAGCGGCTCGCCCTGACCCCCACCGAGATGCGGCTGCTGCTGGAGTTCTCCGCGGCGCCCGGCGCCGTGCTCTCCCGCGACCGGCTGCTGGAGCGGGTCTGGGACTATGAGTGGGGTGGCGACACCCGGGTCGTGGACGTCCACGTCCAGCGGCTGCGCGTCAAGATCGGCCAGGACCGGATCGAGACGGTGCGCGGCTTCGGTTACAAGCTCAGGGCCTGACAGACCATGCCGTTGTTCCCCCGCTCCAGTCTGCGCTGGAAGCTCAGTGCCGCCATCGCCTGCGTATCGGTGCTCGTCGCCGTGGCGCTGAGCCTCGTGGTGCACAACGCCGCCCGCGTCAGCATGATCGACAACTCCCGTGACGTACAGGACGAGCGGGTGCAGTCCGCGCTGCGGATCTACGAGGTCACCGGCAAGAAGGTCTTCTCCGCCCAGCTCGACGACCCGGCCCTGCCCAAGCCGCTCAAGGAGTTCGCGGCCAGGGGCGAACGGGCGACGTACGTCCAGGACAGTGGCGGCGCGCCGATCGTGTGGGCCGAGACACCGACCAACGACGGCCGCATCCTGTCGCTGCGCACCACTTTCAAGGACCGCTACTCGGTCCTCGTCGACCTCGACCAGGCCTTGGTCGTCGGCTCGCTCGCGGTGGTGGTGGGCGGCACCGCGCTCGGTGTGCTGATCGGCGGCCAGATGTCCCGGCGGCTGCGCAAGGCCGCCGTCGCGGCCCGCAAGGTGGCCGACGGCAACCCCGAGGTACGGGTGCGCGACGCGATCGGCGGCCGGGTCCGGGACGAGACCGACGAGCTGGCGGCGGCCGTCGACGCGATGGCCGACGCCCTGCAGGACCGGCTGGAGGCCGAGCGCCGGGTCACCGCCGACATCGCCCACGAGCTGCGCACGCCGGTGACCGGGCTGGTGACCGCGGCCGAGCTGCTGCCGCCGGGCCGTCCCGCCGAGCTGGTGCGGAACCGGGCGCAGGCGCTGCGCACCCTGGTCGAGGACGTGCTGGAGGTGGCGCGGCTGGACGGCGCCGCGGAGCAGGCCGATCTGCAGGAGGTCGCCCTGGGCGACTTCGTCCGCAGGCGGGTGCTGGCGCTCGATCCCGATGCCGTGGTGACGGTGATCGAGGACGCGGTCGTGCACACCGATCCGCGCCGGCTGGAGCGCATCCTCGGCAATCTGCTGGCCAACGCCGCCCGGCACGGCAAGCCGCAGACCGAGGTGAGCATCAACGGGCCGTTCCTGCGGATCCGCGACCACGGTCCCGGCTTCCCCGACGATCTGCTGCGCGAGGGGCCCAGCCGCTTCCGCACCGGCAGCTCCGACCGGGCCGGCGGCGACCACGGCCTCGGCCTCACCATCGCCACCGGCCAGGCCCGCGTACTGCGCGCCCGGCTCACCTTCCGCAACGCTCCCGCCTCCGACGGCGGCGGCGCGGTCGCGCAGCTGCTGCTGCCTCGGTAGCCATGCCCGTACAACGACGACGGCCCCCGGCAGGAGATGCCGGGGGCCGTCGTCGTACGGGCGCTACGAGGGGGTCAGATCGCCTCGACCGGGTGCAGGGCCTCGGAGGCCTCGTCCTTGTCGGTCTTGTCGCCGTCGCCGGGGGCCTGCGGAGCACCGCGCAGCGGGATCTCCTTGACGAACCAGGCCGCCACGAAGCCGACGATGCTGATCACCGCGCCCCACAGGAAGACGGTGTGCGTGCCGTTGGAGACGGCGTGCAGGTAGGCGTCCCGCACCTCCGCCGGCAGGTGGGCGATGCGCGCGGGGTCGAGCTGGGCGCCCGCCCCGATCGCCTTGCTGCCCGCGGTGCCGCCGAGCTCCGTCATCGTGTTCTGCACGTGGTGGGTGAAGAGCGCCCCGAAGAGCGAGACACCGAACGAGCCGCCGATGGTGCGGAAGAGCGTGGCGGACGAGCTGCCGACGCCGATGTCCTTCATCTCGACGCTGTTCTGCGCGACGAGCATGGTGATCTGCATCAGGAAGCCCATGCCCGCGCCGAGCACGGCCATGTAGACGCCGGACATGAAGCGGGTGGTCCCGGTGTCCATGGTGGACAGCAGGTACAGCCCGACGGTGATCAGGGCGCCGCCGATGATCGGGAAGATCTTGTACCGGCCGCTCTGGGTGGTGACCCGGCCCGCGATCAGCGAGACCACCATCATCGCCAGCAGCATCGGCAGGAGCAGCAGGCCCGAGTTGGTGGCCGAGGCACCCTGGACGGTCTGCTGGTAGAGCGGCAGGAACGTCATCGCGCCGAACATCACGAAACCGACCAGGAAGCCGATCAGGGAGATCAGCGAGAAGTTGCGGTTGCGGAAGATGTGCAGTGGCATGACGGGCTCTTTGGCGCGGGTCTCGGCCCAGATGAAGGCCGCGATAGCGACCACGCCGAGGACGAGGAGCCCGATGATCTGCGCCGAGGCCCAGCCGTACTGGGTGCCGCCCCAGGTCGTGAGGAGCACCAGCGCGGTGATGCCGACGGTGAGCAGTCCGGCGCCGAGGTAGTCGATACGGGCCTGGACGCGCTTCTTCGGCAGGTGCAGCACGATGTAGATCATCGCGAGCGCCACCACGCCGAGCGGCAGGTTGATGTAGAAGCTCCAGCGCCAGCCCCAGTTGTCGGTGATGGTGCCGCCGACGAGCGGTCCGCCGATCATCGCGAGCGCCATGACGCCGGCCATCATGCCCTGGTACTTGCCACGTTCCCGAGGCGGTATCAGGTCACCGATGATCGCCATCACACCGACGATCAGACCGCCGGCGCCGAGGCCCTGGATCGCGCGGAAGGCGATCAGCTGGTCCATCGACTGGGAGAGGCCGGAGAGTGCGGAACCGGCCAGGAACAGCACGATCGACGTCATGAAGATGCCCTTGCGACCGTACATGTCGCCGAGCTTTCCCCAGATGGGCGTCGAGGCGGCGGTCGCGAGCGTGTACGCGGTGACCACCCAGGAGAGGTGGTTGAGGCCGCCGAGCTCCCCTACGATCGTCGGCATCGCGGTACCGATGATCATGTTGTCGAGCATCGCGAGCAACATCGCGATCATGAGCCCGAGCAGAACCACACGCACACTGCGCTGAGGAGCCGCTTCGGGTGGCGTTTCTGCGGTCTGGGACATGACCGGTGCCTCCCCTGGATGGGGCGGCCCGCTTGTGCTTTCGGTACTTACTTGCCGCCCGGCTAGTTCGCTACGATACCGAAGGTAAGCCGCAGCTAGCCGGTCGTCAAGTAAGTAGATTACGTTTGACCAAAGCCATACCGGCCATTCGGGCGGTCGACGCAGGAGAGCGGTAGCCATGGGCACTTCGCAGGCACGTCGCGGTGACACCCGCCACCGCATCCAGGACGTCGCGCTCGAACTCTTCGCCGAGCAGGGGTACGAGAAGACCTCGCTGCGCGAGATCGCCGAGCACCTCGAGGTGACCAAGGCCGCGCTCTACTACCACTTCAAGACCAAGGAAGACATCCTCACCAGCATCGTCGAGGACATCGGCCGGCCGGTCGACGAGCTGATCACCTGGGCCGAGGCGCAGCCGCGCACCCTGGAGAACAAGCAGGAGATGCTGCGCCGCTACAGCGCCGCCCTGTGGGGCGCCAGCGCGCTCTTCCGCTTCATCCAGGAGAACCAGGCCACGGTCCGCGAGCTCAGCATCGGCGAGCAGTTCAAGAGCAAGATGCTCGCGCTCAACGGTCTGCTGAAGGAGCCCGAGTTCTCGATGGCGAGCCAGGTCCGCTGCATCACCGCGCTCTTCGCGATGCACGCCGGGATGTTCGCCGTGCAGAACATCGAGGGCGACCCCGAGGAGAAGCGCGAAGCCATCCTCGAGGTCGCCCTCGATCTCATCGCCCAGGCTCACCGGAACCTGGACTGATCACCGCTGATGACGCTGTGGGTCACCTGACGGCATGCGTCACATGTTGACGCCGTGCTGGTGCAGGAACGACAGCGGCTCCATGCCCGAGCCGTAGACCGGCGTGGTGCGGGCCTCGAAGTGCAGGTGCGGGCCGGTCGAGTTCCCGGTGCTGCCGGACTTGCCGATCTCCTGGCTGGTGCTCACGGTCTGGCCGACCGACACCTCGAGCTTCGACAGGTGGCCGTACTGCGTGTACGTGCCGTTCCCGTGCTTGATCACGATGTTGTTGCCGTAGGCGCCGCCCCAGCCGGCCTCGACGACGGTGCCGCCGTGCACAGCCCTGACCTGGGTGCCGGTCGGCACCACGAAGTCCTGGCCGGAGTGCTTGTGCGACCAGTGCGAGCCGGCCTGCGCGAAGGACGCGCCGATCGTGTAGCTGGTCACGGGCTTCACCCAGGCGTTCTGGCGCGCGCTGCGGTCCGCGGCGGACTTCACGGCCGCCCGCTTCTTGGCGTCGGCCTTCGCGGCAGCGGCCTTCGCGCTCGCCGCGGCGGCCTTCTTCTGTACGTCGGCCTGCGTCTTCATGACGTCCGCGATGCTGTTCGCCGACGCGGTCCCGAAGAGACCCGCGTCCTGCGAGTCGGCGGCCATGGCCGCCGTAGAGCCCAGCGCGAGTGCCACGCACACGCCGCCCGCCACCACGGCCGCACGACCACGCATGACGGACTTCGGGGCGTGGTTCTTCGTCGAGTTCTTAAGCATGCAGGATTACCTCACTGAATGGGGGGTATGAAGCAGGAGCGACTGTGGGCCGCTCCTGCCATTCAGTGGTAACGCGCTTCGCTGTGCCCGCACAAGGCGCGCTGCTACTAACTGCGGCCGTAGCGAAAGCAAGGACGAAACGCCTCTTGCCGGGCTCACCCCGGCTACTGAGTGAGTCCGGCGCACCCAGCTCGACCAGCCAGAACATGGGACCGACGGTGTTTTTCCCGCGGTTCCGGTGGCCGGTGCGGAACCGCCTTCCGAGCCCTTGAAGCATCGACTATTCCGCCTAGTAAGCTCGGAATGGCGCGTGTGCCATGTCACCACGCAATAAGATCAAATCGCTTTCCCGCGGGACGTTCCGCCATTCACCCGGGCCGAAAGTCCTGTGACCCCCGCCACTCAATTCCCCGGAAAGCATGGCGGCGCCCGCCCCGGCTGCCCTACCGTTGCCCCATCGACAGGGCGGGGGCGCACACGATGGCGGCGGACGAGTACCTGAACGACATCGAACTGGCGGATGCGGTCGAGGCGGTCCGTGAGGGCCTGGCCACCGCTGCCGCGCGCGGCAGCGGGAAAGCGGTCCGCTTCGAGGTCGGCGACATCCACATGGAGTTCACCGTGGAGATCCGCCGCGACGTGACCGGCAAGGCCGGCGTCAAGGCCTGGGTCGTGGACGCCGGGGTGGAGGGCACCCGCTCCCGGGGCCGCACCCACACGGTCTCCTTCACCCTCAAGCCGAAGAACGCCGCCACCGGCGGCCATCTCGACATCCACATGGACGACGAGGGCGACAGCAGCCACTTCACCGACGCCGGCAGCTGACCGCCATGGCCGCCGGGCCAGGGGCCGACGGCCCCCAGCGGAACCGGATCGCGGCGGTCTTCTCTGGCGGCCGGCAGGGCAGCGGCTATCTGCTGAGCCCCCGGCTGGTGCTGACCGCCGCCCACGTCATCGGTGACGGCCTGGACATCCGGATCGCCGTACCCGGCGGCCCGGGCGACGTGCGGTGCCGCGTCGTGTGGCAGCCGCACGAGATCGAGCGCGAGATCGACGTCGCCCTCATCGAGGCCCCCGTCGACCTGGTGCCGCCCACCGGCCTCGTCCAGCTGGGCGAGGTGGACTCCCTCTCCCCGATCCGTGACTGCCAGGCGATCGGTTTCCCGTACGTCCAGCGCGGCGGCCCGGAAGGGAAGTCCCTCGACAGCGAGCAGGTGACCGGCACCCTCAAACCCGGCTCCGGGATGCTCAAGCGCCAGTACGTCCTGGACAGCGACCACGCCCCGCCCTCCGCACGACAGGACGGCGGGTCGGCGTGGGCCGGGATGTCCGGCGCGGCCGTCTTCTGCGGCGCCCTGCTGATGGCCGTGGTCTGCGGCGACCCACGCGGCTGGCCGCACAGCCGGCTCATCACCGTCCCCGTCGCCGAGCTCGTGCGACACCGGGGTTTCATGGGCGCGCTCGATGCCGCCGGCTGCGCCTACACGTTCATCACCCGGCCGGTCGACCCGGACGCGGCGTTCACGTCCCGCTACGCGGCGTACATCGCCAAGCGGCACTCCACCCTCACCATCTTCGGGATCGACCTCAGCGACCGCTCCCGGGCCGTCTGGCCGCTCGACGCGGCCTACCTCAGCCTGGAGGTGACCGAACCCGACCGCGGCGCACCGGGGAGCCCGCTGCCGGGCGGCGGGGGGTCGGTGCGCGCGGAGCAGACCTTCGCCGGGCGTGAGCGCGTCCTGCTGCGCGGTCTCGCCGGATCCGGGAAGACCACGCTGGTGCAGTGGCTGGCGGTGTCCGCCGCCGGGCAGGACCAGGACGCCGGGGATCACCATCTGCGGGACCGCGTCCCGTTCGTCCTGCCGCTGCGCACCCTCATCCGCCATGGCGAGCTGCCGCTCCCCGCCGAATTCCTCCGCTCCGCGAACGTCCCATTGACCGCGCCGGACGGCTGGACCGAGCGGATCCTCCAGGCGGGCCGGGGTCTGCTGCTCGTCGACGGGCTGGACGAGATCGGTGAGCGGGAACGCGACCGCGTCCGCGACTGGCTGCGTGATCTGCTGATCGCCTTCCCCGGCAACCTGTGGCTCGTCACCTCGCGCCCTTCCGCGGTCTCGGACGCGTGGCTCGCGGGCGAGGCCTTCGCCGAGCTGGCGCTCTCCCCCATGGGCCGTGACGACGTCGGCGCGTTCATCACCCGCTGGCACGACGCCGCCCGCGCGACGGACGCCGACGCCGAGGAGACCGCCAGGACCGACGGCTACCAGCGCTCCCTGCTCGACGCCGTCCGCACCCAGCAGGACCTCGCCCGCCTCGCCACCAACCCCCTGATGTGCGGACTGATCTGCGCCCTGCACCGCGACCGCCGCGGCTATCTGCCGCACAGCCGCAAGCAGCTGTACGACGCCGCGATGTCCATGCTGCTGGGCCGCCGCGACCTGGAACGCGACATCGACGTACGGCTCACCGAGGAACCCCAGATCCAGCTCCTCCAGAAGCTGGCCTACTGGATGATCCGCAACGGCCAGGTCGAGATGGACCAGACCGACGCGGAGGAGCTCATCGCGGCAGCGCTCCCCGCGATGCCCGCGGTGGCCGCGATGGGGGACGCGTCGCAGGTCTTCCAGCACCTGCTGCTCCGCAGCGGACTGCTGCGCGAGCCCGCGGAAGGCACCGTCGACTTCATCCACCGCACCTTCCAGGACTATCTGGGCGCGAAGGCGGCCGTGGAGGAGCGCGACTTCGCGTTCCTCGTCCGCAACGCCCACGACGACCAGTGGGAGGACGTCCTGCGGATGGCGGTGGCCCACGCCCGCCCGGACGAGCGCGCCCGGCTCCTCAACCAGCTCGTCGCCCGGGGCGACCGCACCAAAAGCCACCGCTCACGGCTCCATCTGCTGGCGATGGCCTGCCTGGAGCAGGCGGTGGAACTGGACGCGGTCGTCAGGACCGCCGTGGAGGAGCGGGCGGCGGCCCTCATCCCGCCGCGCTCGGACGAGGGCGCCGACGCGCTGGCCGCGGTCGGCCCCGTCGTCCTGGAACTGCTGCCAGGACCCGCCGGCCTCTCGGTGCAGGAGGCGGCGGCGGTGGTCCGCACCGCCGGGAAACTCGGCACGGATGCGGCCATGGCCTTCATCAGCAGGTTCACCCAGGACGAGCGGTCGCAGGTGCAATTCAGCATTGTCGAGGCGTGGGACCACTTCCCCGTCGACGCCTATGCGGAGCAGGTACTCAAGTACTCGCTTCTCAACTCATGGGTAACCATCGACAGCGCGGCCAAACTCCGGGCCCTGCCTTCGCTGGCCCACGCCAGGCTCCTCTGGTGTGTGGGAGCGCTGCCTCCTGAAGAGCTATTGCCGCCGTCCAGAACGGTCCATCTGCAACGTCTCAACATCAAGGACAATCCGCTTCTGGACAACCTCGGCCGGGTTTCGGCCGCTCCTGAACTGGAGCTGTTGGGTATCGCCAACTGTCCGGGCATCACCGACCTCGAGGATCTGAGGGGCAACACTTCCCTCGAGTACCTCGACCTCTGGAACTTCACGCGGCCTCTGGATCTCCGGGTGCTGGAGAGTCTGGAGTCCTTGCGTTCTCTGGGCCTCGCCACACACGTTGAGTGGGCCGATTTCCGCGACGCGCCGGCACTGGAACAGCTGACTCGTCTTTGGCTGATTCGGAACGCAGACGTCCGAAGCCTGCGCGGAATCGAGAAATGGCGCAGTTTGGGGTGGGTGTCGATCGACTGTCCCGACGAGGTGTCCTGTCTATCGGCTCTCGCCGGCCTGCCCGATCTCAGGAAACTGGTGCTCCGGGATGTCCGGCACCACATCACCGAGGCTCTGGTAACCATGCCGGCTGTCGCGACGCTCCAGCTCGTCGATCCGTCACCCGTCGTCGATCTGGCCTCTCTGGTGCGGCTTCTGCCCGGCCTGGTGGATCTGCGGTTCCTTTACGCCACCGCGCCGGCCACCACCACGCTCGACCTCACCGCACTCCGGGGCGTCGAAGGAATCCGTCTCACCGTGGAGAACGCGGCCCGGGTCATCGGCGCCGAATTGTTCCCGCAGGACCGGCTGCACATCACCCCGCACCGTCGTGACTGATCCGCACCCGCCGACCGCGCAAACGGCGCCGGCCCCGAAACCAGAAGGTTTCGGGGCCGGCGCCGTGCAATGCCGAGCAGCAGGCGTTACGCGTCCTTGGACAGGTTCGGCGCGGCTCCGCCGGAACCCGCGGCCTCGATCGGCGGGGTGTCCGCGACCGTGACCTTCTCCTCGCCGCGGAAGGTGAACTTCTTCTCCTCACCCTCGCCCTCGGTGTCGACGACCACGATGTGACCGGGGCGCAGCTCACCGAAGAGGATCTTCTCGGAGAGGATGTCCTCGATCTCCCGCTGGATCGTCCGGCGCAGCGGCCGGGCGCCCAGGACGGGGTCGTAGCCCTTCTTGCCGAGCAGCTTCTTGGCCTCGACGCTGAGCTCCAGGCCCATGTCGCGGTCCTTGAGGCGCTCGTCCACCTTGGCGACCATGAGGTCGACGATCTGCATGATGTCTTCCTCCGTCAGCTGGTGGAAGACCACGATGTCGTCGACACGGTTGAGGAACTCGGGACGGAAGTGCTGCTTGAGCTCCTCGCCGACCTTCGCCTTCATCCGCTCGTACCCGGTCTTGGCGTCACCCGTGGCCGCGAAGCCGAGGTTGAAGCCCTTGGAGATGTCCCGGGTGCCGAGGTTGGTCGTCATGATGATGACCGTGTTCTTGAAGTCCACGACCCGGCCCTGGGAGTCGGTCAGCCGACCGTCCTCCAGGATCTGCAACAGGGAGTTGAAGATGTCGGGGTGGGCCTTCTCGACCTCGTCGAAGAGCACGACGGAGAACGGCTTGCGGCGCACCTTCTCGGTGAGCTGGCCGCCCTCTTCGTAGCCGACGTAGCCGGGAGGCGAGCCGAAGAGCCGCGAGACGGTGTGCTTCTCGCTGAACTCCGACATGTCGAGCTGGATGAGCGCGTCCTCGTCGCCGAAGAGGAACTCGGCGAGCGTCTTGGACAGCTCGGTCTTACCGACACCGGACGGGCCGGCGAAGATGAACGAGCCACCGGGACGCTTCGGGTCCTTGAGGCCGGCACGGGTACGCCGGATCGCCTGGGAGAGCGCCTTGATGGCGTCCTTCTGGCCGATGACGCGCTTGTGGAGCTCGTCCTCCATGCGCAGCAGGCGCGAGGACTCCTCCTCGGTGAGCTTGAAGACCGGGATGCCGGTGGCCGTGGCCAGGACCTCCGCGATCAGCTCCTCGTCCACCTCGGCGACGACGTCCATGTCGCCGGCCTTCCACTCCTTCTCGCGCTTGCCCTTGGCGGCGAGGAGCTGCTTCTCCTTGTCGCGGAGCGAGGCGGCCTTCTCGAAGTCCTGCGAATCGATCGCGGACTCCTTCTCACGGCGCACATCGGCGATCTTCTCGTCGAATTCGCGGAGGTCCGGCGGTGCGGTCATCCGGCGAATGCGCATCCGGGAGCCGGCTTCGTCGATCAGGTCGATCGCCTTGTCCGGGAGGAAGCGGTCCGAGATGTAGCGGTCGGCCAGGGTGGCGGCGGCGACCAGGGCGGCGTCGGTGATCGACACACGGTGGTGTGCCTCGTACCGGTCGCGCAGACCCTTGAGGATCTCGATGGTGTGGGGCAGCGACGGCTCGGCGACCTGGATGGGCTGGAAGCGGCGCTCAAGGGCCGCGTCCTTCTCCAGGTGCTTGCGGTACTCGTCGAGCGTCGTGGCACCGATGGTCTGCAGCTCACCTCGCGCCAGCATGGGCTTGAGGATGCTCGCGGCGTCGATCGCGCCCTCGGCGGCACCAGCACCCACCAGGGTGTGGAGCTCGTCGATGAACAGGATGATGTCGCCGCGGGTGCGGATCTCCTTGAGGACCTTCTTCAGGCGCTCCTCGAAGTCACCGCGGTACCGGGAACCGGCGACGAGGGCGCCGAGGTCCAGGGTGTAGAGCTGCTTGTCCTTGAGCGTCTCGGGAACTTCACCCTTGACGATCGCCTGGGCGAGGCCCTCGACGACGGCGGTCTTGCCGACGCCGGGCTCGCCGATGAGGACGGGGTTGTTCTTGGTGCGGCGGGACAGCACCTGCATGACCCGCTCGATCTCCTTCTCGCGCCCGATGACCGGGTCGAGCTTGGTTTCCCGAGCGGCCTGCGTCAGGTTGCGGCCGAACTGGTCCAGGACCAGCGAGGTCGAGGGCGTGCCCTCGGCCGGGCCGCCGGCGCCCGCCGACTCCTTGCCGCCGCCGGAGTAGCCGGACAGCAGCTGGATGACCTGCTGCCGGACCCGGTTCAGGTCGGCGCCGAGCTTCACGAGGACCTGGGCGGCGACGCCCTCGCCCTCGCGGATGAGGCCGAGCAGGATGTGCTCGGTCCCGATGTAGTTGTGTCCGAGCTGAAGGGCCTCGCGGAGCGACAGCTCCAGGACCTTCTTGGCACGGGGGGTGAAGGGGATGTGCCCGGACGGGGCCTGCTGGCCCTGACCGATGATCTCCTCCACCTGCTGGCGGACCGCCTCGAGCGAAATCCCGAGGCTCTCCAGGGCCTTAGCGGCGACACCCTCACCCTCGTGGATCAGGCCCAGGAGGATGTGCTCGGTGCCGATGTAGTTGTGGTTGAGCATCCGGGCTTCTTCCTGAGCCAGGACGACAACCCGCCGCGCGCGGTCGGTGAACCTCTCGAACATCGTTAATCGCTCCTCAGAGCGGTCGGGCAGTTAGGGGGCGGTCCCCTCCCTGTCCTTCCGCATGCTAGTCCCGACAGCGGGGCAGCTCACTTCAACCGTAGACACCCACCTGGGCCCTTTAGTCCCACGCAGCCGACAACAGCTCCAACCTGATGGTGCGAGACGATGTTCCCGCAGGCCAGGTGAATAGACCTTTATCGAGTACGCCGATGGCGAACGCGCGCCCATCCGCGGCGGCCGTCGTCCCGTCCCACTAGGACTTTCTTACCCGCCGGCACCGACATTCCATGCCGCGCGAGGCCAACGGGTGCGCTACGGGCGAACAACCTTGCGCTCATCGGCCGCACACCTGGCACCTTCGGCGGGCACGGAGCGTATCCGGAGCGCCACCGCTCGTAACCCTTGTGCTCCGCGGGAGTTGCATACTGCATGGGCTGGTACGAGCACGAGCTGGGTTGGCCGATCGCCGGTACGACGCCTCCGCACCTGGTCACCGGTGCGCGCTTCGACGCGCTGGAGGTTCCCGCCAAGGTGGGCTTCGCCGCACTGACACGCTTCCCGCGGCCCGGTGAACTGGGGCCCGTCGCGCTGGACGGACGGCGGGTCCTGCTGCTGGTGGCGGCGGGTACGGCGGAGGAACTGCCCGGGCTGCTGGAATGGCTGGAATGGGGCGGAATCCCGCTCGATCTGACCGCCCTGGGTGCGGGCGATCTGATGCGGGCGCCGGCTCATCCCGAATGGGGACGCCGGGAGGCCGCCTACGACCGGACGGCGCCGGTCTGGCTGCGGCCTCCCCAACCGGGCTGCGAGGTGGAACCTACGTTGCCCGCGATGTGCTTCACGGGCCGCTCCGGTACCGATGGTGTGGGGGGACCCATCGGCCTGGTGGCGCTGGTCTCCGCTCTCGCGACGGCCTGCCACCGGGTCCGGCTGCTGGAGAATCAGCCGTGTTCCTTCTCGTACGCCTCGCGAATGGACGCGGGAACACGGCCGCGGTCATTGACCTCATAGCCCTTGTCCTTGGCCCACGCACGAATCTTCGCGGTGTCCTGGCTCGCCGAACCGCCGCGCACAACCTTGGGACCGCGGCCACGGCCGACCCGTCCACCGGTCCTGCGACCGCTGTCCAGGTACGGGGTGAGCAGCCCGCGCAGCTTGTCCGCATTGGCAGTGGTGAGGTCGATCTCGTACGTCACTCCATCGAGTGCGAACGTGACGGTCTCATCCGCCTCGCCGCCGTCGAGGTCGTCAACAAGAAGGACCTGAACCTTCTGTGCCACCGGCTTCCCTTTCATCGAAAACGGATTAACGGTAAAAGCAAAGCGCCTTTTACGGAAAAACACAAACCCCTTGCGCGAAGCTGAGCAAGATGCCCGTGCGCGTACCGGACATACCGGGACCCTCAGAGTTGCAGCAGCATGCGGCTGTTGCCCAAGGTGTTCGGTTTCACTCGCTCGAGGTCGAGGAACTCGGCCACTCCCTCGTCATTGGAACGCAGCAGCTCGCCGAAGACATCACCGTCCACCGGCGTCTCGCCGATCTCGACGAAGCCGTGCTTCGCGAAGAAGTCGACTTCGAAGGTGAGACAGAAAATCCTGCGGACTCCGAGCCAGCGCGCGGTCTGCAAGAGCTTGGCCAGGACTTGATGTCCGACGCCCTTCCCACGCTGTCCCGGATGAACCGCCAGCGTGCGGACCTCTGCCAGGTCCTCCCACATCACATGAAGTGCGCCGCAGGCCACGACGGCGGCGTCCTCGTCGCGTTCGGCGACCCAGAACTCCTGGATGTCCTCATAAAGAGTCACCGTGGGCTTGTCCAGCAGGATGCGGTCACGGACATATGAGTCCAGCAGGCTGCGGACAGCCGGCACATCACTGGTCCTGGCCCGGCGGATGGTGACGTCATTTGATACGAGGGGCATGGCCGGACGCTATCGTTCGTCGGGCTCGGGAGGGGCAGAGGGGTCCACGGACTGGACTACGCGCATTGCGTCCCTGAGAGCTTCCCGCTGTTCCGGCGACATCATGCCGAAGAAGTGCACGAGGGCGGCGGCCGGGTTGTCGCTCGCCGCCCATGCTTCGTTCATCAGTGCGGCCGAGTAAGCAGCTCTTGTGGATACCGCCTCATAGAGATAGGCGCGGCCTTCCGCCTCGCGGCGCAGCCAGCCCTTCTGGTGCAGGTTGTCCATTACGGTCATGACCGTCGTGTACGCGATGGAACGGTCCTGCTGCAGGTCTTCGAGCACTTCGCGAACGGTGACCGGGCGATTCCACTGCCACACCCTGGTCATCACTGCGTCTTCGAGGTCTCCCAATGGACGGGGCACTCTCGAATACTAGTGACATTTGCCGGAAATGCCGCTTATTTAGCGAACCTCGTCGGTTCCGGCCTGCTGGACCGCCTCGGCCTTGGCGAACGCGGCGTCGACCGCCGCGTCCTCCTTGGCCTTGTTGGCCCCGCCCTGGTTCTTGATGATCGTCACGACGAGGCCGATGAAGAAGACCGCCATCACGAACGGCGGCACGAGCGCGGATACGTAGTCCATGCCGTCCAGCGTAGTCAGGCCGAGCGGGCTTCCTCGTCCGGGGGCGTGGCGCGGTGGTGTCCCGGCGGGAACACCTCGGCCGGCGTGGGGACCCGGCGGCCCGGGTCGGGGGCCGCGGGGCCCCTGGACGGCGCCGGGGCCGGAGCGGGCACCTGGGAGGGCCGCGCGGGCTTCTCCCCGGGCTTGCCCGACGTGTCCGGCCGGTCGGCCGCGGAGCCGAACAGGCGAGCCGGCACGGGCGATTCCGTGCGGCCGCCGGGCAGCGAGAGCAGCCGTCCGCGGTCGGCGATCGTGGAGCGTCGGCGCGACGTGGGCATATGGGCCTCCAGGCGGGCTCGTAGATCGTTTTCGGCCAGGTCCTCGCAGCGCCGCAGCAACACGGTGCGGCGGCGGTGCTCGACCGTGCCACAGGGGTGACTGCGCAGCCGCCGCAGCGCCGCGAGGTCGTCGGGGCCCGGCAGGTAGCCGGTGTCGAGGGCGTCCCGCAGCCGTGCGAGATAGCCGGCGGCGCTGCCCGGGAGGGCCTCGCAGTAGCGGGCCAGCTCGGCGAGGAGGAACGTCCGGAGCCGCCCGCCCTCGCTGACCGCTTCGTCCAGGGCCTCGGCGAGCCGGAGGTACTCCTGGAGGTCGTCGGGGACGGATGTCGTGGTGGCGGGTCGGAGGGCCGCTGCGAGGGCGCGCCGGAACACACGCAGTTCGTCCGCGCTGAACGCCATGCCGCCCCGGGACCCGTGTGGCGTGGGCATGAGACGACTTTAAGTGCTAAACGGACAAAATTCCCGTAACGACATGGCTGGATCTGGGGACACCGACCAACCGGGGGACTAACTCGTCGAGACGTTCCGCTCGTAGACCAGGCGCAGCCCGATCAGCGTCAGCCACGGCTCGTGCACATCGATGATCGACGCCTCGCCGAGGACGAGCGGCGCGAGACCGCCGGTGGCGATCACCGTGACGTCGTCCGGGTCGTCGGCGAGTTCCCGGGCCATCCGCTCCGCGACACCGTCGACCTGGCCGGCGAAGCCGTACAGGATGCCGGACTGCATCGCCTCGATGGTGTTCTTGCCGATGACGCTGCGCGGGCGCGCCAGCTCGATCTTGCGCAGCTGCGCGCCGCGCACCCCGAGGGCGTCCACCGAGATCTCGATGCCCGGGGCGATGGCGCCGCCCATGTACTCACCACGCACGGAGACCGCGTCGAAGGTCGTCGCCGTACCGAAGTCCACGACGATGCACGGGCCGTTGTACAGGTGCATGGCCGCGAGGGAGTTGACGATCCGGTCGGAGCCGACCTCCTTCGGGTGGTCCACCAGGATCGGCACACCCGTCTTGATGCCCGGCTCGACGAGGACCGACGGGACGTCCCCGTAGTAACGCCGGGTGACCTCCCGCAGCTCGTGCAGGACCGCCGGCACCGTCGAGCAGATCGCGATGCCGTCGATGCCGTCACCCAGCTCCATGCCGAGCAGCGGGTGCATGCCCATCAGGCCCTGCAGCAGGACCGCCCACTCGTCGGCGGTACGGCGCGAGTCGGTGGAGATCCGCCAGTGCTCGACGATCTCCTCCGCGTCGAAGAGGCCCAGGACGGTGTGCGTGTTGCCGACGTCGATGGTGAGGAGCATGCGGGTCTCAGACTCCCGGGCGAAGGTCGAGGCCGATGTCCAGGATCGGCGAGGAGTGCGTCAGCGCGCCCACCGCCAGGTAGTCGACGCCGGTCTCCGCGTAGGCGCGGGCGGTGTCGAGGGAGAGCCGGCCCGAGGACTCCAGGACGGCGCGGCCGGCGACGTACGTGACGGCCTCGGCGGTCTGCTCGGGGGTGAAGTTGTCGAGCAGGATCAGGTCGGCGCCCGCCGCGAGGACCTCGCGCACCTGGTCCATGGTGTCGACCTCGACCTCGATGGCCAGGTCGGGGAACTCGTCGCGGACCAGCTTGAACGCCTGCGCGACGCCGCCGGCCGCGATCACGTGGTTGTCCTTGACCAGCGCCGCGTCCGACAGCGACATCCGGTGGTTGACGCCGCCGCCGCAGCGCACCGCGTACTTCTCCAGGGCGCGCAGCCCCGGCGTCGTCTTGCGGGTGTCGCGGACCTCCGCCTTGGTGCCTTCCAGCACGTCCGTCCAAGCGCGGGTCGCGGTCGCGATACCGGACAGCCGGCACAGCAGGTTGAGCGCGCTGCGCTCGCCCGTCAGCAGGTCACGGGTGCGGGTGCGGACCGTCAGCAGCACCTGGCCGGGCTCGACGCGGTCGCCGTCCTCGACGTGCCGCTCGACCTCGAACTCGTCGGTGCAGACGACCGACAGGACCGCCTCGGCGATCCGCAGTCCCGCGACGGTGCCGGCCTCGCGGGCGGTGAAGTCACCGGTGGCGAAGGCGTCCTCGGGGACGGTCGCGACGGTGGTGACGTCGACGCCCTGGTCGAGGTCCTCCTCGATCGCGATGTGCGCGATGTCCTCGACCTGGACGGGGTCCAGGCCCGCGTCGACCAGCAGCTGCGCCAGATCGGCGTCCAGACCGCACTGCAGCGGGTCGTGCTCGTACAGCTCCTCCTCGCCGCCGCAGCCGCACGCGTCACCGCAGCCGCCCGAGCCCTCGTCGGGCAGGCCGACGGGCAGGCCGAACTGCGGCAGCGGAAGAAGGACGGGCTGAGGACGGTCCGGGGTACTCACGAGGGCTCCTTGAGGGCTGCGAGGGTCGTCCCCCGCGGGGTTTCTGCGGTCACCGGCAGGCTGTCGAGCGGTGCCTCTTCATTGCGCACCGGCGGGAAGTCCGCCGTGTCGGTGGTGTGGACGGCGAGCGTCCCGTTCGGCGTCAGGCGGACGACGAGGTGCCGGCGCCACCGGTCATCGTCCCGGTCCGGCCGGTCCTCGCGCCAGTGGCAGCCACGAGTCTCCTCCCGGCGGCGGGCGGCCGCGACCAGGACCCGGGCCACCAGGCTCAGGTTGGACGCCTCCCACGTCTCGACGCACGGCTCCGCGGTCTTGCCGTCGCGCTCCAGGTCCTCGACCGAGGCGGTGTGGAGGCGCTCCAGCGCGGTGGCCGCGCCCGCCAGGCTGGCGGCGCTTCGCAGCACGCCCGCGCCCGCCGTCATGATCCGCTGGATCTCGTAGCGGGCCTCGGAGGCGAGCAGCGGGGTGCGGGCCGGCGCGGGGACGACGGGGGCGCCCGGCGCGGTCGGATCGGCGATGATGTCGGCCGCGATGCGCTCGGAGAAGACCAGTCCCTCCAGCAGCGAGTTGGAGGCGAGCCGGTTGGCGCCGTGCACCCCCGTGCAGGCGACCTCACCGCACGCGTACAGGCCCGGCACGGTCGTCCGGCCCAGCAGGTCCGTCCGGACGCCGCCGCTCGCGTAGTGGGCCGCAGGAGCCACCGGGATCGGCTCGGTGACCGGGTCGATGCCGTGCGAACGGCAGGCGGCGAGGATCGTCGGGAAGCGCTCGGCCCACATCTTCGCGCCGAAGTGCCGGGCGTCCAGGAACATGTGCTCGGCGCCGGTCTCCTGCATCCGCCGCGTGATGCCCTTGGCGACGATGTCGCGCGGCGCCAGCTCGGCCAGCTCGTGCTGACCCGTCATGAACCGGATGCCCTCGGCGTCGACCAGGTACGCGCCCTCGCCGCGGACCGCCTCGGACACCAGCGGCTGCTGGCCCTCGGCGTCCGGGCCCAGCCACAGCACGGTCGGGTGGAACTGCACGAACTCCAGGTCGCTGACCTCGGCGCCGGCCCGCAGCGCGAGCGCCACTCCGTCGCCGGTCGAGACCGCCGGGTTGGTCGTCGCGGAGAACACCTGGCCCATGCCGCCGGTCGCGAGCACCACGGCCTTGGCGTGCACCGCGCCGACGCCGTCGCGCTGGCCCTCGCCCATGACGTGCAGAGTGACGCCCGCGGTGCGGCCCGCCTCGTCGGTGAGCAGGTCCAGGACGAGCGCGTTCTCCACGGTCTCGATCCCGGCGTCGCGGACCGCCTCCACGAGGGCGCGGGAGATCTCCGCGCCCGTCGCGTCGCCGCCGGCGTGCGCGATCCGGCGGCGGTGGTGGCCGCCCTCACGGGTCAGCAGGATCTCGCCGGTCTCGTCGGACGTGTCGAACTGCGCGCCGGTGGAGATGAGCCGGCGCACCGCGTCCGGACCCTCGGTGACCAGCGCCCGCACGGCCGGCTCGTCGCACAGCCCGGCGCCCGCGACCAGGGTGTCGTCCAGGTGCTGCTCCGGGGTGTCGCCCTCACCGAGCGCGGCCGCGATGCCGCCCTGGGCCCAGCGCGTGGAGCCGTTGTCCATCTGCGCCTTCGTCACGACGACGACCTTCGCCCCGGCGGCGGCGCAGCGCAGCGCGGTCGTCAGGCCGGCGACGCCGGACCCGACGACGATCACGTCGGCGGCGATCGCCCAGCCGGGGGCGGGGGCGTGCAACCGTATGCCGGTTCCGTTCATCGGGCGGCTCCGAATTCCAGGGGGATGTTGTCGATCAGACGGGTCGTGCCGACCTTCGCGGCGACGGCGAGGATCGCCGGTCCGGTGTGGCCGGGCGGCGCCTCGGTGAAGTCCACGGGGTCGACGAGGGCCAGGTAGTCGACGGCCGGGCCGCCGTCCCCCGTCTGCTCCAGTACGGTGCGCGCCGCCGCTCGTACGGCATCGGGGCCCGCCTGGACCGCGTCCCGGCCGGCGAACAGCGCGCGCGACAGGGCGAGGGCCGCCGGGCGATCGGCGTCCGAGAGGTAGCGGTTGCGGCTGGACAGCGCCAGCCCGTCGCTCTCGCGGACCGTGGGGACGCCGACGATCTCGGCCGGGAAGTTGAGGTCCGTCGCCATCCGGTGGATGAGCGCGAGCTGCTGGGCGTCCTTCTGCCCGAAGAACGCGACGGCCGGGGCGGTGAGGTGGAGCAGCTTCGCGACGACGGTGAGCATGCCGTCGAAGTGGCCGGGGCGGGAGGCGCCCTCGTAGCGCTCGCCCATCGGGCCGGCCGTGATCCGCACCTGCGGTGCCCCGCCCGGGTAGACCTCGTCGGCCGCGGGCGCGAGGACGATGTCCGCACCGGCCTCGGCCGCGATCTTCACATCGGCGTCCAGGGTGCGCGGATAGCGGTCCAGGTCCTCGCCGGGGCCGAACTGCAGCGGATTGACGAAGACGGTGACGACGACCTCGCCGTCCGCCCCCACGTGCTCCCGCGCGGTGCGGACGAGCGTCGCGTGCCCCTCGTGCAGCGCGCCCATCGTCATCACCACGGCGCGCGTGCGGCCGTCCCGGGCGGCCGCCCGCAGTTCCGCGGCCGTCTCCAGCAGGTGCGTGGTCATCGGGGTCCCCCGTCCGCGAGGACTTCGAGCAGTGCCTCGGCGAATTCCGGCTTGAGCATTCCGTTGGCGATCGCGCGGTCCGCGGTGGCCCGCGCCATCGCCAGATAGGAGGCGACGGCCTGCGGGGAGTGCTTGCGCAGCTCCGCCAGGTGGGCGGTGACCGTGCCCGCGTCGCCGCGCGCGACCGGGCCGGTGAGGGCGCCGTCACCGGCCCGCAGGGCGTTGTCGAGTGCGGCGCCGAGCAGCGGGCCGAGCATCCGGCCCGGCTCCTCCACGCCCGCCGCGCGCAGCAGCTCCATGGACTGGGCGACCAGGGTGACCAGGTGGTTCGCACCGATCGCCAGACCCGCGTGGTAGAGCGGGCGGGCCGCCTCGTCGATCCACTCGGGCTCGCCGCCCATCTCGATGACGAGTGCCTCGGCGGCCATCCGCAGCTGCTCGGGGGCGGTGACGCCGAAGGAGCAGCCGGCCAGCCGCTGCACGTCCACCGCGGTGCCGGTGAAGGTCATCGCGGGGTGCAGCGCGAGCGGCAGGGCGCCGGCCCGCAGCGCCGGTTCGAGGACGCCCGTGCCGTACCGGCCCGAGGTGTGCACGATCAGCTGGCCGGGGCGTACGGCGCCGGTCTCGGCGAGGCCGGCGACCAGGCCGGGCAGCGCGTCGTCGGGGACCGTCAGCAGGACGAGGTCCGCGCGGGCGAGCACCTCTTTGGGCTCGACCAGCGGCACGTCGGGCAGCAGGGTCGCCGCGCGGCGCCGTGAGAGGTCGGAGACCCCTGACGCGGCCACCGGCCGGTGACCCGCGAGCTTGAGGGCGGCGGCGAGCGCCGGTCCGACCCGGCCCGCGCCGACGACGCCGACGGTGAGGCGGGCGGGGCGCGCCTCCGCTTCGGAGGGCATGGGGCCCGGGGTATGCGATGCGTTCACGCTGCGCTGGCCTTCCGTTCCAGTCCTGAGCGGTACCGGACGTTCTCGTCAATGCTACGCGAATGCTTCCCGGCCTCCCCGGGGGTCCACCGGACGGACACCGGGCAGCCGGGAAATCCCCCTCGGCAGAAGGGGGGCCCGTGGGGCAGGATCGGTGCCATGGGCAATGCGATCGACGACGAGAAGGCAGCGCGACTGGCGGCTGTACGGGCGTGCGACCGGGTGCTGTCCGGCGGCAAGCGGCCGCTGATGCGCGAACGGCTGGAGCGTCTGGTGGCCGAGAGCGCGGCCGCGTACGACCTGGACCTGCCGCTGGACATGTACGGCGACGGCGTCGTCGCCACGCTGGAGCAGCGGGTGGCGGAGCTGCTGGGCATGGAGGCCGCGGCGTTCTTCCCGACCGGCACGATGGCGCAGCAGGTGGCCCTGCGGTGCTGGGCGGGCCGGACGGGCAACCCGGCGGTCGCCCTGCACCCGCTGGCCCATCCCGAGGTGCATGAGCGCGACGCCCTCTCGGTGGTGAGCGGGCTGCGCACCGTCCATCCGACGACCGCGCCCAGGATGCCGACCGCGGAGGAGATCCGGAACCTCGACGAACCGTTCGGCACGCTGATGCTGGAGCTGCCGCTGCGCGACGCCGGCTTCCAGCTGCCCACCTGGGAGGAGCTGACCGCGACGGTGGCCGCCGCGCGCGACCGGGACGCCGTGGTGCACTTCGACGGCGCCCGCCTGTGGGAGTGCCCGCCGCACTTCGGACACTCCCTGGCGGAGATCGCGGACCTCGCGGACAGCGTCTACGTGTCGTTCTACAAGTCGCTCGACGGCATCGCGGGCGCGGTGCTCGCCGGCCCGGCGGACCTGATCGCGGAGGCGAAGGCCTGGCGCCACCGGTACGGCGGGCTGCCCTTCCAGCAGTTCCCGACGGTGCTCGCCGCGCTGGCAGGACTGGACACCGAACTGCCGCGCCTGCCCTCGTACGTGGCGCACGCGAAGAACGTCGTGGAGGGGCTCCGGGACGGCCTCGAGGGCGCGGTGCCCTTCTTCCG
Source organism: Streptomyces sp. SID13666 (assembly GCF_010548325.1). Lineage (NCBI taxonomy): Bacteria > Bacillati > Actinomycetota > Actinomycetes > Kitasatosporales > Streptomycetaceae > Streptomyces > Streptomyces sp. SID13666. The sequence continues at coordinate 28,140 of NZ_JAAGLX010000036.1, forward strand.
GATCAACCCCCCGGTGCCCTTCACCCACCAGTTCCAGGTGTGGCTGCCGTACCCGGCCTCGGTCCTGGACGCGGCCGGGCTGCGCCAGGCCCTGGAGACGAAGTCCGTCGTGTTCGGCAAGTGGTTCGACAGCGAGGTGCCGGGGATGGCGGTGACCGAGGTGACGGTGGCCGCGTCGGCGCTGGAGTGGACGGTGGACGACGTCGCGGAGGCGGTACGGGCGTTCGTGGAGCGCCTGCAGCAGGACTGAACCGGGCCCGGGAGCGAACGCGCCGCACCTCCCGCGTCACTCGCCCGCGACCCGCAGCAGCAGCTTGCCGGTGGTGGTGCGGGTGTCCATGAGGCGGTGTGCCTCGGCGGCCTCCTCCAGCGGGAATTCGGCGGTGACCGGCAGCTCGACCTTGCCGCCGGCGACGAGCTGGAACGACCTGTCGGCGATCGCGCGCAGCCGCTCCGGCTCGTTCTCGGCGATGGTGAGGATCGAGAAACCGGCCACCGACAGGCCGCGCGGGTACAGCTCGGGCTGGCCGAGCTGCCAGGGGGCGCCGCCGCCGGCGTTGCCGAAGGAGACGAGCCGGCCGAACAGCGCGAGGGAGTCCAGGCTGCGGCGGAGTGTGTCGCCGCCGACCGGGTCGAGCGCGAGATCGACGCCGCGGCCGCCGGTGGCCCGCCGGACCTCCACGGCGAAGTCGTCGCCGACGAACACCTCGTCGTAGCCGTACTTGAGCGCTTCCGCGACCTTCTCCGGCCGCGACACGACCCCGTAGACGGCACCCGCCCCACCGAGCCGGGCCACCTGCCCGGCGACCGTGCCGACCCCGCCGGCCGCGCCCTGGACCAGTACGGTCTCTCCGGCGCGCAGCCGGCCGACCTCGTGCACCAGGCCCTGAACGGTCGGCAGAACGGTCGGCAGGGAGGCACCGACCCGCAGGGACACGCCACCGGGCAGCGCGAAGACGGTGACGGCGGGGGCCGTGACGACCTCCGCGTAGCCGCTGTGCGGCGTCAGGGCGGCGACCTGCTGCCCGACGGCCAGACCTTCGACGCCGGCGCCGACGGCACGGATCCGGCCGGACACCTCGAGACCGGGACGGAACGGCAGCGCCGGCACCCGGTACCCGTCGGCACGGGCCTTGGTGTCGGCGAAGTTCACCCCGACGTAGGCCACGTCGACGGTCACCTCACCGGGTCCTGGCTCCGGCACCGGAACCTCGGTCACCCGCAGGACCTCGGGTCCGCCGAACTCTCCGAATTCGATTGCACGCATGACAGCCACCCCTCGCCAACTGTTCGATGAAAAGCGAACTCTGAAGCCTGGAGCCGGAGCCTAGTGGCCGCCGGTGCCGGCGCGTACCAGGCCCGTCTCGTAGGCCAGTACCACCGCCTGGACGCGGTCGCGCAGGTCGAGCTTGGTGAGGATCCGGCCGACGTGGGTCTTCACCGTCGCCTCGGACAGCACCAGCTTCCGCGCGATCTCACCGTTCGACAGCCCCTGGGCGACGAGCAGCAGCACCTCGCGCTCGCGCTCGGTCAGCCGGTTCACCGCCGTGTTGTCCGGGGCGCCGGAGCTGGGCAGCATCGGCGTGAAGCGGTCCAGCAGGCGGCGGGTGGTGCTCGGGGCGACGACCGCGTCCCCGCTGTGCACGGAACGGATCGCGCCCAGCAGCTCGTCCGGCGGGACGTCCTTGAGCATGAAGCCGCTGGCGCCCGCCTTGAGCGCCGAGAAGGCGTACTCGTCCAGGTCGAAGGTGGTGAGGATGAGCACCCGCGGGCCGCCGTCGTCCGGCTTGCGGTCCGGGCCGCCGCAGATCTGGCGGGTCGCCTCGACGCCGTCGAGGCGCGGCATGCGGACGTCCATCAGCACCACGTCCACCTTGGTGGAGCGCAGCACCTCGATCGCCTCCGCGCCGTCGCCCGCCTCCGCGACGACCTCCATGTCGGGCTGGGCCTGCAGCACCATGCGGAAACCGGTGCGCAACAGCACCTGGTCGTCGACGAGCATTACGCGGATCGCCATCGTGTTCTGGTCCTCTTCTGCTGGAAATCGGCTTCTGGGGGTCGGCGGGGATGACCGGGCGGGGCGGGACGGCGGGGGGCGCCGGGGGCGTCAGCGTCCCGTCTTGAGGGGCAGCACGGCGCTGATCCGGAAGCCGCCGCCGGGCCGTGGCCCGGCCTCCAGCGTGCCGCCGATCATGGCGATGCGCTCGCGCATCCCGATCAGGCCCTGCCCGAGGCCGTCCTGACCGCCGTCCTCGTACAGCTCGTGCTGGGAGCCCCGCCCGTCGTCCTCGATGAGCAGGTCCAGTTCGGCGTCCGCGAAGACGAGCTGGACGGTGGCGGTCGCGTCGATGCCGCCGTGCTTGCGGGTGTTGGTCAGTGCCTCCTGGACGATGCGGTACGCGGTCAGCTCCACGCCGCTGGAGAGCGGACGGGCCTCGCCGGTCACCTCGAAGCGGACCGGCAGGCCGGCGCCGCGCACCTGCTCGACGAGCTCGGCGAGCTGGTCGACACCGGGCTGCGGCACGTACTCGCCGCCGCTGTCGTCGCCCGCCCGCAGCAGACCGAGCAGCCGGCGCATCTCGGCGAGCGCCTGGCGGCCGGTGCTGGAGATCGTCGACAGCGCCTGCTTGGCCTGCTCGGGCGACGCGTCCAGCACATAGGCGGCGCCGTCCGCCTGCACCACCATCACCGACACGTTGTGCGCCACCACGTCGTGCAACTCACGGGCGATACGGGCCCGCTCGGCGGCGACCGCGGCCTTGGACTGCGCCTCGCGCTCCCGCTGGAGCCGGGCGGCGCGCTCCTCCAGCTGGAGGTAGTAGGCGCGGCGGGTGCGCAGGCTGTCGCCGATGACCCAGGCGAGCGCGAAGGGGACGGACACGAAGATCACCTGGGCGATGCCGACCCAGGTGCTGGAGTACGGGTTGTCCTCCGGCCAGCGCAGGGTCGAGATCGGCGAGGCGCTCAGACCGCCGACGAGGGCGAGCCGCGAGGACCAGCGGGCGCCGTTGGCAGCGGCGGTGTAGACGGCGACCAGCATCGCGAAGTCGCCGGGATTGACCCGGACGTCCAGCAGGAGCTGGGCGATCCCGAGGGCGATGACCAGCAGCAGCGTGTTCTCCGGCGACCGGCGGCGCAGCGCGACGACGGCGCTCAGCCCGAACGCGATCGGGATCGCGGCCAGCCGGGAGAACTGCGATGCCTGGCTGTTCTCCATCACCCACAGCGCGCTGAACCCGAGCAGGACGAGAGCCCAGAAGCTGTCGACCCATGTCGGGTGTCTGCGGAGGAAGGAGTAGAGGCGCTGCACATTACCCAGCGTATGCAGGGGAATGGCGGTCCGGGGTCAACCGCCAGATCGATCTCGGGTACTCCGCAAGGTGGAGGGAACCCCCTTGAACCCGGCATTGGTCCCGTTGTGGTCCCGCATTGGTCCCGTTCCGCCCCGATATCGCCCCTCAGTGGACTCAGGGGGTCACGACCCGATCACAGGGGGGCCGTCGGATCCCACCCCTGCGGACCTGCGGACCGGCCTCGCCCCGACCCGGCGGTCAGCCCGCGCGGCCCCGGCGGTCAGCCCGCGCGGCGGTGGTTGCGCGAGCGGGAGCGCTTCTCGATGTACATGCGCTGGTCCGCGGAGTGCAGGATCTCATCGGCGGTCATACCGCAGCCGGCCCAGCCGATGCCGAAGCTGGCACCGACGCGTACCGCCCGGCCGTCGACCCGGATGGGCGGGATGATCGCGTTGCGCAGCCGCACCGAGAGGTCCTGCGCGTCGGCCGGGCCCAGGCCGTCGGCGAGGACCACGAACTCGTCGCCGCCGAGCCGGGCCACGGTGTCGCCGTCACGGACCACGCTCGCCAGCCGGCGGGCGACCTCGATCAGAACGGCGTCGCCCGTGTGGTGACCGAACCGGTCGTTGATCGACTTGAAGCCGTCCAGGTCGCAGAAGAGCACGGCCAGCCCCTTGCTGCCCGAGTCCACGCTCTCGTCCGGCGCGATGGTGTGGGTGTGCAGGTCGTAGCCGCTGACCGCCCCCATGGGGCTGGCCATCTCGTCAGGGCCGAAGCCGTAGCTGAACGCGAACTCGTCGGGTGCGGCGTCGGACACCGCGTCGTCCGGCCGTTGACAGAGCCGGCTGGAGAGCCGGGCGCGCAGCTCAGCGCTGTTCGGCAGCCCGGTCAGTGAGTCGTGGCTGGCGCGGTGGGCGAGCTGCATCTCGCGGCCCTTGCGCTCCTCGATGTCCTCGACGTGGGTCAGCAGGAAGCGCGGGCCGTCCGCCGTGTCCGCGACGACGGAGTTGCGCAGCGAGACCCACACATAGGTGCCGTCGCGGCGGGCCAGACGCAGCTCGGCCCGGCCGCCCTCGGCGGAGGTCCGCAGCAGCAGGCCGACGTCCTCGGGGTGGACGAGGTCGGAGAACGAGTAACGGCGCATCACGGAGGCGGGCCGGCCCAGCAGCCGGCACAGCGCGTCGTTGGCACGCAGCAGCTTGCCGTGCTGGTCGCCGCCCATCTCGGCGATGGCCATACCGCTGGGCGCGTACTCGAACGCCTGCCGGAAGCTCTCCTCGCTGGCGCGCAGCGCCTGCTGGTCGCGCTCCAGCCGGACCAGCGCCCGCTGCATGTTGGCCCGCAGCCGGGCGTTGCTGATGGCGATGGCGGCCTGGAAGGCGTACATCTGGAGCGCCTCGCACCCCCACGGTCCCGGGTGCCGGCCGTTGGTGGGCTTGTCGACGGAGATGACGCCGATCAGCTCCCCGCCGATGTTCGCGGAGGCGTACATCGGGGCGTAGAGCCGGTCGTTGGGGTGCCACTCGTCCGGGAAGCGGGGCGGCGGGCCGTCGGTGTGCCACTGCGGGACGTCGTCGTCGACCAGGACCCAGCCCTCGGTGTGCGGTATGAACCGCAACATCCCCCAGCGCTCACCCATGTTCAGCCGGCGCTCCCACGAGGCGCGGGATCCGACGCGGCCGGCGAGCAGTGACTCGGCGGCGGCACTTCCGGCGAAGGCGGCGACGACCAGGTCGCCGTCCGGGCGCACCAGGTTCACGGCGCAGAGTTCATAGCCCAGCCCGTTGACCACCCCGTCGGCCACGGCCTGCAGGGTGTCGGCGAGACTTCGTGCCGTATTGAGGTCTGCTACGACCTGGTGCAGCTGACGCAGGGTCGCGAGACGGACATACGGCTCCGACTCGGTGTCCATGCCTCTCTCCGAGCCCTCGACAGCAACTCCTGGGATTTCTTGTCGTCCGATTGCCACGGCAACTGAATCACAGCGAGCAGTTCGGCCGGTACACAGGGTCAACAATTCCTGCCCCTTGTGACTCAAGTCACAGGAGTTTGTCCGGGCTTGACCACGGAGCGTATGGCTTTGGGCCTAGGACCCGGCTAGTACCGGCCTAAGCCGGGCCCGGACCGGTCCTGGTCCTGAAGCCCGATGCGCGGGGCCAGAACGGGGACGTACCGTCCTTGGTGTGCTGCAGACAACCGCTGTCCCCCATCCTGGGATCATGGCCCACCCCGACGACTTCCGCGCCGCGATGGCCCGCCTCGCGGCCGGCGTCGTTCTCGTCACCGCTCATGACCCGGAGGACGGGCCCAGGGGCGAGGACGTCGGCATGACGGCCACCGCGTTCCTGTCCGTCTCGCTCGAACCGCCGATGGTACTGGTGAGCGTTCGGGCGGACTCGCGAATGGACGATCTGCTGGAGCGGCAGCCGCTGTGGGCGGCGTCCGTGCTCAGCGAGAGCCAGCGGCACATCGCGGGGCGCTTCGCGATGCGCGGGCGGATCAGCGACCGGCTGCTCTTCGAGGACGTCGCCTACTACCGCGGCGCCCGATCCGGGGCGCCGATACTCGGCGGGGCGCTCTCGGTGCTGGAGTGCGAGACGGAACAACGGGTCACGGCCGGGGACCACACCCTCGTCATCGGACGGGTGCTCGCCGCGCAGACGCCGAGCGCCGACGGCTCACCGCTCGTCTACTTCAAGGGCCGCTACCGGCAGCTCGGCTAGGGCGTGTTGCGAAAGTCCCGGCGTCAGTCCCAGGAACGCTGATCGCGGCCGCGCTTGGTCTCGCCGCGCTGCTTCTTGTGCCGCAGCCGGCGCTCGTTGATCCCGCGCGGGATCTTCGTCGGACGGCGCGGCTTCGGCGGCGGGGCGGTGGCCGTCGCCAGCACCGACGCCAGCCGGGCGAGCGCCGTCTCCCGGTTGCGCCACTGCGAGCGGTGCTCGGAGGCCTTGACCGTCAGAACGCCGGAGACGAGCTTGCCCGCGAGGCGCTCCAGCGCCCGGTCCTTCCAGACCGGCGGCAGGGATTCCGTACCGGCGAGGTCGAAGCGCAGCTCGACCTGGCTGTCACTGGTGTTCACATGCTGCCCGCCCGGCCCCGACGACCTGGAGAAACGCCACAGGAGCTCGGCCTCCGGGACGGAGACGGAGCCGCGAATGACAAGGGGACCGGACATGCGTCCTATGATCCCGTGTTCCGACGGCTCCCGTCACAGGGTTTTCCACGGTGGTTTCGGCCGCTGTGGCCAATCGTGAATCCTTCGAAGGGAACCAGACAGTCCTCTGACGGCGTTGTGACGGGTGACGGTAGCTTCGTCGGCAACAACCCATCTCCATGGAGGGGACTCCCAATGGCTGTAAGCCTGTCCAAGGGCGGCAACGTCTCGCTGACCAAAGAGGCGCCTGGCCTGACGGCGGTCACGGTCGGTCTCGGCTGGGACGTCCGTACCACCACCGGTACCGACTTCGACCTCGACGCGAGCGCCATCGCTGTGAACACCACCGGCAAGGTCTACTCGGACGGCCACTTCGTCTTCTTCAACAACAAGGCGACGCCCGACCAGTCCATCGTGCACACCGGCGACAACAAGACCGGTGAGGGCGAGGGCGACGACGAGCAGATCAAGGTCAACCTGGCGGCGCTCCCGGCCGACATCGACAAGATCGTCTTCCCGGTCTCGATCTACGACGCCGAGACCCGGAGCCAGAACTTCGGCCAGGTCCGCAACGCCTACATCCGCATCGTCAACCAGGCCGGCGAGGCGGAGATCGCCCGCTACGACCTGAGCGAGGACTCGGCCACCGAGACCGCGATGGTCTTCGGCGAGCTGTACCGCAACGGCGCGGAGTGGAAGTTCCGCGCGGTGGGCCAGGGCTACGCCTCCGGCCTCGTGGGTATCGCCACGGACTTCGGCGTCAACCTCTGACACCGGCTCCACCTCCCGACGGCCTCCGGATCGCACCCTGATCCGGAGGCCGTCGGCGTTCGTGCGGCGGTCACTTCCCGAGAGCCGCCACACCGACGCGCGCGAACTGCTCGTCCAGGTCGCCGCTGGGGGCGCCGGCGACACCGATGGCCGCTATGGGCGCACCGCCGTCGGTGACGGGGGCGGCGCCGGCCAGGAAGAGGGTGCCGGGGATGTCCTTGAGGTTCGGGGCCTGGGCCAGCCGCTCGGCCAGCTCCGAGGTGGGGGCGTTCCAGGAGACCGCGGTGTACGCCTTGCGCTCGGCGGACTCGTAGGACTGCGGGCCCGCGCCGTCGCCGCGCAGGGTGACGACGGTGTTCCCGTTGCGGTCGACGACCGCGACGGTGACGTGCTGGCCGGCCTTCTCGGCGGCGTCGAGCGCGGCCTGGGCGCCCTTGGCGGCGGCGTCGATCGTCAGATGCGCCGTCCGGACGGTCTGCGACGGCCGGACGTCGGCGGTCTTCGCGGCGGGCGCCGGGGCGGCGGACGCCGACACACTGCCGAAGACGCCGGCGCCGAGAGCGGCGGCAGCGAGGGACCCGGCCAGAACACGAGCGGAAATCTTCACGGTCACTCCTCAGAGAATCGGTGCGGCCCGCACCGGGCCTGCCCTTCGATCCTCGGCCCGGACCGGGCCGATCAGGGTCGGCGAGCCGGCCCCTCCCCGCGGGCACGATGGATGACGGGGCCGTCAACCGATCGGATGATGCGGGGCCGGCGGGGCCGGGCGATAAAGGGATACGGGGGCAGGAGCGGCCGACGACGAGGAGATCCACGTGAGCACCACCCCGCGACCGGCGGCGGAGACCGCCGACCCCGATGCGGGCTGGCTCACCCTCGTCATGCACACCGCGTTCGTCCTGCTGCTGGGTGCCTCGCTGACCCGCTTCGTGGTGCACCATCCGGGCGCCGCCAGGGTGCCGTGGGTGATCGGCCTGAGCGTCGCGCTCGCCGTCCTGTACGCGCTCGGTCCGGCCGCCGGAAGGGCTGGGCCCTCGGCCCACCGTCTGTGGCTGGCGGCCGTCGTCGTCGCCTGGGTGGTGATCGTGCTGCTCGCGCCGAGCTTCGCCTGGTGCGCGATCCCGCTCTTCTACAGCGGGCTGCGGACCCTGCCGGCACGTGCCGCGATCATCCTCGTGGCGGCCCTCACCGTCCTGGTCGTCATCTCCCAGCTCCGGCTGGCCGACGGCTTCGACCCCAACCTCCTCCTGCTGCCGCCCGCCGTCGCGGGCCTCGCCACCGCCGTCTTCCTGCACATGCAGCGGCAGGCCGCCCGTCAGCACGCACTCATCGATGACCTCGTCAGGACCCAGCGCGAGCTCGCGGCGACCGAGCGGCGCGCGGGCGCGCTGGCCGAGCGGCAGCGGCTGGCCATGGAGATCCACGACAGCCTGGCGCAGGGCCTGTCCAGCCAGCAGATGCTGCTGCAGGCCGCGGCCCGCACCTGGGACAGCGATCCCGGCACCGCCAGGACGCACGTCACCACCGCGACCTCGATCGTCGCGCGCAACCTCGCCGAGGCGCGCGCCTTCGTGCACGACCTCGCGCCCGCCGACCTCGCCGACGGCGGCACCCTGCACGACGCGCTGCGGGCGCTGGCCGAACGCGAGTCGGCGGAGAGCGGCCTGCCGGTCCGCTTCCACCTGGACGGAAGCCCTGGCGGAACGCCGATCGGAACCACCCCGAGCGGCACGGCATCGGGCGGGCTGCCGGCCGCCGCGCAGGCCGCGCTGATGCGGATCGCGCAGGGCGCGCTGGCCAATGTGCGCGAGCACGCCGGCGCCTCGGCCGCCGTGATCACCCTGTCGTACCTCGGCGACCAGGCCGTCCTGGACATCGCGGACGACGGCCGCGGCTTCGACCCGGCCGACCGTGCGGCCCCCGGCTCCGGCGCCGCCGAAGGGGCGGGCCGCGGCCACGGCCTGCCGGCGATGCGCGCCCGGCTCCGCCAGTTCGGCGGCACCCTGACCGTCGAGAGCGGCGCGGGCGAAGGCACCGTCGTCACCGCCACGATCCCTCTGGAGCACCAGTGACCGCCTCCGCCGCCGTACCGGAACCCACGCCCACGCCCGCCCCCGTGCGGCTGCTGGTCTGCGACGACCACGCCGTCGTACGCGCCGGGCTCCTCGCGCTGCTCGCCAGCGCGGGCGACATCGACGTGATCGGCGAGGCCGGGACGGGCGAGGAGGCGGTCGTCATGGCCGCCCGGCTGCGTCCGCAGGTCGTCCTGATGGATCTCCAGCTGGGGAACGGGATCGACGGCGTCGAGGCCACCCGGCGGATCACCTCGGCCGTCGAGGCGCCCGACGCGGCCCCGCACGTCCTGGTGCTGACCACGTACGACACCGACGCCGACATCACCCGCGCCATCGAGGCCGGCGCGACCGGCTATCTGCTCAAGGCGGAGCGGCCCGAGGAGCTGTTCGCCGCGATCCACGCGGCGGCCCAGGGCCGCACCACCCTCTCGCCGCCGGTCGCCAGCCGCGTCATGGCCCGGATGCGCGCCCCGCGCCCGAACCTCACCGAACGCGAGCTGGACATCCTCGCCCAGCTCGCGCAGGGCCTCGGCAACCGCGACATCGCCCGCGCCCTGTTCATCAGCGAGGCGACCGTCAAGACGCACCTGGGCCGGATCTACGACAAGCTCGGCGTCGACACCCGGGCCGGAGCGGTGTCCGTGGCCAAGGAGCAGCGGCTGCTGCGCTGACCACGCGGCCGGCCGGCGGCTGCTGCGCCGACCCGGACCGGCCGGCGGCTGTTGCACCGACGCGGACCGGCCGGCGGCTGTTGCACCGACGCGGACCGGGTCGCGCCCACGCGTCGTTCCGCCGCGTCATTCCGCAGTCGTACCGCGTGCGACGATCGACAGTGTGATCGACCTCGGCTACGCCCTCTCCCGCCGCTTTCCCGACCCCCCGCAGACGGACTACCGCACCGCGACCGTCCACTCCCTGCGTCACGACCTGTTCTGCGGCGATGTGTACCTCGCGAAGGGCGAGCGCGAACTGTCCACAGCCTGGGGATGGGTCCCGGTGCTCGACTTCGCGTGGGCGATGTGCGACATCGTCGAGCGGCTGGACCAGGACCCGCGCGGCAGCCGCGCCTCGCGCTCGCAGTACGCCGAGTTCGACTTCACCGAGTCCACGGACCGGCTCCGCTTCGCGCGGCGCTTCGGCTACGTGGACGTCGTCGCCGACTGGGCCGAGGACGAGCCGCCGCTCTCCCTGCACCACACGACGTTCCGCCGCGAGGCACGCGACTTCCTGCACGACCTGATCGCGGACCTGACCGACATGCACGACGGCCTCGGCGACAACCCGGCGATCTGGGACCTGCGGGCCCGCTTCCCGCGCGTGTGACCCATTCGGGTCAACCCCGGATGCGCCGGTTCTGACCAGGGCTTCTCCTTGAGTCATGGAAAACTACCCGATGCTCGACCTCTTCTGGACGATGCTTCTGCTGTTCTTCTGGGTGCTCTGGTTCTTCCTGCTGTTCCGGATCATCGGGGACCTGTTCCGCGACCGCGAGCTCGGCGGCTGGGCCAAGGCGGGCTGGATGATCCTGGTCATCCTGCTGCCCTTCGTCGGCGTGCTGGCCTATGTCATCGTGCGCGGCAAGGGCATGAGCCAGCGCGACGTCAAGCAGGTGGAGGCCCAGCAGACGGCCTTCAAGCAGTACGTGCGCGAAGCGGCGGGCACGCAGGACGACAGCGTGGACCAGCTCCACAAGCTGTCCGAGCTGAAGAGCCGCGGCGACCTCACCGAGGAGGAGTACGCCCAGGCCAAGCAGAAGCTCCTGGCCCGGTCGTCGTAACGCGGTAGCGCAGGCCCCGGGTCTCCCGGACACCTTCGGACCTCCCGGCTTCCTCCGGACCTCCGGCCTTGACGTGAACCTAGGTTCACGTCGAAGGATGAGCGGTGCGGGCGCCACCAGGCGCCCGCACCGCCCGAAGATCCGGAGAAACGCCATGCGCGCCGCCCGTCTGCACGCCTTCGGCCCCGCCGAGAACCTGACGTACGAGCAGACCGAGACCCCGGTTCCGGGTCCCGGGCAGGTGCGGATCGCCGTCGGCGCGGCCGGGGTCCACGTGATCGACACCGTCTTCCGCCAGGGCGACCCGAAGAGCCCATACCCGCTGCCCGAGCTGCCGACGATCCCCGGCCGCGAGGTGGCCGGCACCGTCGACGCGCTCGGCGAGGGCACCGACGCGCGCTGGCTCGGCCGGCGCGTCGCCGCCCACCTCGGCATGGTCCCCGGCGGCTACGCCGACACCGCGGTCACCGACACCGGCAAACTGCACGAGCTGCCGGAGAACCTGGACTTCGCCGAGGGCATCGCCATGATCGGCACCGGCCGCACCACCCTCGGCATCCTGCGGTTCGCGGACCTGACCGACCAGGACGTGGTGATCGTCACCGCCGCGGCCGGCGGCATCGGCACCCTGCTCGTCCAGCAGGCCAAGAACCTCGGCGCGACCGTCGTCGGAGCGGCGGGCGGCCCGGCCAAGGTCGAACGGATCCGCGGCCTGGGCGCGGACGTGGCCGTCGACTACAACACCCCCGGCTGGACCGACCAGGTGCGCACCGCCCTCGGCGGCCGGTCCGCGACCGTCGTCTTCGACGCCGTCAGCGGTCCGCTCGGCCGCGCCGCCGTCGACCTGCTCGGCAAGGGCGGCCGGCACCTCGTCTACGGCTGGTCCGCCGGCGGACCGCTGGAGCTCGGCGAGGAGGAACTGGCCACTCGTGGGATCACCTCGCAGACCGTGATCGGCCCGCCGATGATGAAGGCGATCGGCGGCCCCGAGGGCCTGCGCGCCCTGGAGGAGGCGGCCCTCGCGGAGGCCGCCGCCAGCCGTCTCGTACCTGCGGTGCAGCGCTTCCCGCTGGCGGAGGCCGCCGCCGCGCACCGGGCGCTGGAGACCCGCGCCACGATGGGCAAGGTCGTGCTGGTCCCGTAGCCGCCGCATCCTTGGCCGCCGGTCGCGTGCCGTCCCGCGCGCCCCCGGGCGGTGCCCGGCCCGGGGGCGCCAGGGAACTCCATGGGGCCTCCGGGGAGTTCCCTGGGCGAGATCGAAAGCCAATGCGTCGAGGAGAACACCACCATGGCCCTGTGGAATCGCTTCAAGGAGTCCGCGCAGACCATGCAGACCCAGCTCACCGCCAAGAAGAACGACCTCAAGAGCGGGGCGTTCCGCGACGCGAGCATGGCGATGTGCGCTCTGGTCGCCGCCGCCGACGGTCAGATCGACCCGTCCGAGCGCCAGCGCGTGGCGTCGCTGATCGCGGGCAACGACGTATTGCAGAACTTCCCGGCCGATGACCTGCAGCGCCGGTTCGACGCCTACCTCGGCAAGCTGACCGCCGACTTCGACTTCGGCAAGGTCGGGATCCTGCAGGAGATCGGCAAGGTCCAGAAGAAGCCGACCGAGGCCCGCGCCGTCATCCAGATCGGCATCGTCATCGGCGGCGCCGACGGTGACTTCGACAAGACCGAGCAGGGTGTCGTCCGCGAGGCGTGCTTCGCGGTGGGCATCGACCCCAAGGAGTTCGACCTCTAAAGCCGCCAGGACCGCCAGGGCCAGAACCTCTAGGACCGCTAGGGCCAGGACCGCTAGGGCCAGGACCTCTAGGACCGCTGAGAAACCGGCTTCCTGGAGCCGGCCGGCTGGAAGCCGGCCACGCGGACCGTCAGGCCGCCGCCCGGATTCGCGGCGGCGGTGGCCACGGCCCCGTGCGCACGGGCGATCGAGGCGACGATGGACAGCCCGAGTCCCGCCCCCTCCCCCGGCCCGTGGCGGCGGGCCTGCATCCGCCGGAAGGGCTCGAAGAGCTCCGGCACCTCGGCGACCGGCACCTCAGGGCCGGTGTTGACGACCTCCAGGCCGTCCGCGCCGACCCTGACCCACACCTGCCCGCCCGGGTGGTTGTAGCGGATCGCGTTGCTCACCAGGTTGTGCACCAGATGCCCGAGCAGCACGGCCTCGCCCTGCACGGTCAGCGGCCGCAGTTCGGTCCCGACGGTGACCCCGTGCTCGCCCGCCTGGTCCGCGAGCGCCGTCGCCACGCTCGCCGCGGTCGCGTCGAGCGCGATCGGCCCGACGCGCTCCAGCCCCTGGTCGCTGGCCGAGAGCAGCAGCAGTCCGTCGATCAGCTTCTCGCTGTCATCGGCGACGTCGATGAGTTTGCCGCGCAGGCGCGCGAGCCGTTCCGGATCCAGGTCCGGGTCCGCCAGCCCGATCTCGGCCGCGGCACGCTGCACGGCCAGCGGCGTCCGCAGCTCATGGGCGGCGTTGGCGACGAACCGCTGCTGGGCGGAGACCAGCTGCTCTATCCGGTCGAGCATGGTGTCGAACGTGTCGGCGAGCTGCTTCAGCTCTCCGGGCGGCGCCTTCAGCTTGATGCGCTCGTGCAGGTTCTCACCGGACAGCCGGCGGGCGGTGGACGTGATGACGCCCACCGGACGCAGCACCCGTCCCGCCATCCACCAGGCCAGCGCCACCGACAGCACGGCGAAGACGGCGAGCGAGATGAGCGAGACCGTCAGCAGTTTGCTGAGGGCCGCGCTCTCCGCCGCCGTCGTGATCATCTTCGTCGCCGCGTGCGCCTTGGCGGCGTCGAACGTCTGCCCCTGCAGGGGAAGCGCCGGCTGGGCCTCGGCGAACTGCCGGGTCGGCAGGGCGTACGGGGAGCGGGGGCCGCCGCCGATGGGGACGGCGGTGGTGACGGCGAGGCTGATGGTGGAGTAGAGACCGCTGCGCACCAGCGAGTACACGAGGGCTATCAGCACGCCGCCGGCCAGCACCAGCAGCCCGCCGTACAGACTCGTCAGCCGGGCCCGTTCACTGCTCAGCCGCCAGAGCCGCAGACGGAACCGGCTCATGACCGGTCCCGGGAGGCGGAGTTCGGGGCCTGGACCCGGGAGGCGGAGTTCGGGGTCCGCTCCCCGGCGGTTGAGTTCGGGGTCCGCTCCCCGGCGGTTGAGTTCAGGGCCTGGTCCCCGGCGGCTGCGTTCGGCGACCGGTCCCCCGGAACGTCGGCGATCCGGTAGCCGACGCCCGGCACCGTCTCCACCACCTGCGGCTCGCCGAGCTTGGTGCGCAGCTTGCTGAGCGTCACCCGGACCGCGTTCGTGCGGTAGCTGGTGTCCTCCTCCCACACCTGCTCGATCAGGTCCTCGCCGCTGACGACCGCGCCGTCCGCGCGCATCAGTACCTCCAACACCGCGAACTCCTTCCGGGACAGGCTCAGATACCGGCCGTCGCGGCTCGCCTGGCGGCGCGCGCCGTCCATGACGAGGCCGGCGCGTTCGATCACCGGGGGCAGCGCGGGGTGCACCCGGCGGCCCAGTGCCAGGACCCGGGCGAGCAACTCGTCGTAGGCGAACGGCTTGGTGAGGTAGTCGTCGGCGCCCAGGCCGAGCCCCGCCACCCGGTCGCGGACGGTGCCGGCGGCGGTGAGCATCAGCACCCGGGTGAGCAGCCGCTGCTCCACGACCCGGCGGCAGACCTCGTCGCCGTGGACCCCGGGCAGATCGCGGTCCAGGACGAGCACGTCGTAGGCGCCGAACCGGAGCTTGCGCAGCCCTTCGGCGCCGTCCGACGCCACGTCCACCGCGATGGCGTCACGGCGCAGCCCGTCGGCCACCATTTCGGCCAGGAATTCCTCGTCCTCCACCAGCAAAACACGCATGTGCCCCTGTTTACCCGATGGGGACCTTTCGGCGTTGTAAAGGACCTCGCTTAGAGAAACGAGAGCTCTGCGGCTGTCAATCTCCTCCCGTCACTATCCGGAACAGCCGCAAAGTGAGAATCCCATGAGAAATCGCAACCGCGTTTCCGCCGGCGCCGCGGCACTGGCCTCTCTCGCCCTCTTCGCCTCCGCCTGTTCGGGCTCCGATACGGACTCCGACGCGAAGGGATCGCCCGGGAAGAGCTCGGCCGACACCGCCGCCGACAAGGCGCTCAAGTTCCGCAAGTGCCTTCGGGACAACGGCATGGACGTGCAGGAACCCAAGCCGGGCGAGGACCCGCGGGGCATGACGATCGGCAGGAACGGCAGTGAGGCGTCGATGAAGAAGGCGATGGACGCCTGCAAGCAGTTCAGCGCGAATCCGTCGGGAGAAATATCCCAGGCGGACAAGGACAAGGCTCTCAAGTTCGCGCAGTGCATGCGTAAGAACGGCGTCGACATGCCCGATCCGAACTATGGCGGCAGTGGCGGGATGCAGAAGGCCATGCCGATGCCGCAGGGCGCGGAGAAGGAGAAGTTCGACAAGGCCAACAAGCTCTGCTCCGTCGACTGACGACCGGCGTGACCGACGGCATGCGCAAGAGCACGCACGGAACGCACGGAACACGCCGAACGCAGGCAAGGCACGAAACGCAGAGCACGCGGCCGAGCACGCAGGGGACGGACGGGAATACGTCGATGAAGCGCAAGAGAATCGTTCTGGCCGCCGTGGCGGTGGTCGTGGTCGTCGCCGGGGGCGGCGTGGCCGTCACCGCGCTGGCCGCCCCCGACAAGGGGGTGACCCAGCAGAATTCCGGCCTCCCGCCGGCGACCGCCCCGATCGAGCGCGGCGATCTCAGCGACAGCACCCAGAAGCAGGGCACGCTCGGGTACTCCAAGGAGCGCAAGATCAACGCGGGCGCCATGGGCACCATCACCTGGGTCGCCGGCGCCGGCTCCTCCGTCGCGCGCGACGGCAGGCTGTACGAGGTCGACGGCAAGCCCGTACGGCTGATGTACGGCACGACCCCCATGTACCGGACGCTGAAGACAGGCGACAAGGGCGACGACGTCCGGCAGTTGAAGGAGAATCTGCGCGCCCTCGGCTTCGGCTCCGGCCTGGCCGCCGACGGCACGTTCACCGCCGGCACCGCCGATGCCGTGAAGCGCTGGCAGAAGGACCACGACCTGCCGAGGACCGGCACGACCGGCCCCGACCAGATCGCCTTCTCCGCCGGCCCGGTACGGATCAAGTCGGCGGACTCCACCGTCGGCGACCAGGCCGGCCCCGGCAAGCCGGTGCTGACCACGACCAGTTCCGAGCGGATCGTCGAGTTCAAGCTGGAGGTCGCCGACGGTCAGCTGGCGCGGACCGGCACCAAGGTCACCGTCGATCTGCCGGGCGGCGGGACCGCGCAGGGCAAGGTCTCCTCCATCGGCAAGACCGTCGAGGAGGGCGAGGACCCGCAGGACAAGACACCCAGGATCTCCGTCACGGTCACCTTCGACGACCCGTCCAAGGTCGGCGGCCTCGACAAGTCCCCGGTGACGGTGAACCTGACCGGCCAGACCCACAAGGGCGTGCTGTCCGTACCCGTCAACGCCCTGCTGGCGCTGCCCAGCGGCGGCTTCGGCGTCCAGGTCGTGGAGAACGGCAAGGCGCGCGACGTCGCGGTCGAGCTCGGCATGTTCGGGCAGGGGCGGGTCGAGATCAGCGGCGGCGGGCTGCGCGAGGGCATGAAGGTCGGGGTGCCGTCGCTGTGAGTTCCACCGGTAGCGCCCCGAACACCGTCGTCGAACTCGTCGGCGTCGGGAAGGAGTACCCGGGCGGCGTCGCGGCGCTGCGTGGCGTGGACCTGACGATCGACGACGGCGAACTGCTCGCCATCGTCGGCCCGTCCGGCTCCGGCAAGTCCACCCTGCTGCACATCGTCGGCACCCTGGACCGGCCGTCCTCCGGCTCGGTCGCCATCGCGGGCCACGACGTCGCCGCGCTGTCCGACCGCAGGCTCTCCGCGCTGCGCGCCCAGCACGTCGGTTTCGTCTTCCAGGCGTTCCATCTCGTGCCCGGCATCAGCGCCCAGGACAACGTGGCCGAGGGGCTCCTCTACTCGGGGCTGCCGCGCGCCGAACGCCGCCGCCGGGCCGCCGCCGCGCTGGAGCGCGTCGGCCTCGCGGACCGGATGGACCACAAGCCGCACCAGCTGTCCGGCGGGCAGAAGCAGCGCGTCGCCATCGCGCGCGCCGTCGTCGGCGAACCCGACCTGCTGCTCGCCGACGAGCCCACCGGCGCCCTGGACTCCGCCTCGGGCGAGGCGGTCATGGAGCTGCTGCACGATCTCAACAAGGAAGGCGCGACCATCGCCGTGATCACCCACGACAGCGAGATCGCCGACCGGCTGCCCCGCCAGGTGCGGATCCGCGACGGCCGGGTGGTGGCGGACACCAGACAGGCCCGCACGAGTGGCGGGACGGGTGCTGATGCCAGGACGGACGCGGCAGCTGACTCCGCACCCGGCACTGTGCCCGGCACCGCACCCGGCACCGGGACCGACGCCGGGACCGACGCCGGAGCGGTCGCCGTATGAGGCGCACCGCACTCTCCCCCGCCCGGCTCAGCGCCCGCGATGTGTTCCACGTCGGATCCGCCGGGCTGCGCGGCCGCCCCCTGCGCGTCGTCCTGTCCGCGCTGGGCATCGCGCTCGGCATCGCGACGATGATCGCGGTGGTCGGCATCTCGTCCTCCAGCAAGGCCCAACTCATGCGGGAACTGGACCGGTTGGGCACCAACATGCTCGTGGTGACCCCGGGCGACGCGCTGTTCACCGGCCAGGACGCCCGGCTGCCGAAGGAGGCCCCGGGCATGGTCGGCCGGATCCCGGGCGTCGAGCAGGTGGGCGCCACCGGCGACATCAAGCAGTCGGTACGCCGTTCCGAGAAGATCCCCGAGGGCGACACCGGCGGCATCGCCGTCAAGGCGACCACCGAGGAGCTGCTGAAGACCCTGCGCGGCTCGGTGCGCAGCGGCAGCTGGCTCAACAAGGCCACCGGCAGGTACCCGTCCGTCGTGCTCGGCAGCGTCGCCGCCGACCGCCTCGGCATCACCGCCCCCGGGCAGCAGGTGTTCATCGGCGGCCGGTACTTCACCGTCACCGGCATCCTCGACCCGCTGCCGCTCGCCCCCGAGATCGAGCGCTCCGCCCTCGTCGGGTGGGACGCGGCGGAACGGCTGCTGGGCTTCGACGGCCATCCCACGTCCGTCTACGAACGCTCCACCGATGCCGCGGTCGCCGCCGTACGCGACCTGGTCCCGCGCACGGCCAACCCGCAGAACCCGCAGGTCGTGAAGGTCACGGATCCCTCGGCCGCGCTGCAGGCGAAGGCCGCCACGGACGGCGCGTTCACCAATCTGCTGCTCGGTCTCGGCGGGGTCGCCCTGCTGGTCGGCGGTGTCGGCGTCGCCAACACCATGATCATCTCGGTGCTGGAACGCCGCTACGAGATCGGGCTGCGCCGCTCCCTGGGCGCGACCAGGGGCCAGATCCGCATCCAGTTCGTCACCGAGTCCCTCATGCTCTCCGGACTCGGCGGCCTGGCGGGCATCGCCCTCGGCTCCCTCGCCACCTTCGTCTACGCCACCACCGGCGGCCTCCCGTGGGTGGTACCGCCGTGGGCCGTCAGCGGCGGCTTCGGCGCCACGCTGATCATCGGCACCGTCGCCGGCCTCTATCCGGCGGTCCGCGCGGCCCGCCTGTCGCCGACCCTGGCGCTGCACGCCGCGTAGGGCCGGTCCGGCCGAGCCCGTACGCCTCCCGTGGAACCTCCGTGGAACCTCTCCGGAAGGAAGCCCCCGTGCCCCTCGTCCCACCAGACCACCCGAGCCCCGCCTTCACCGTCCGTGTCAGCACCCGCGGCACCGTGCCGGTCGTCGAACTCCACGGCGAGATCGACCTCATGGCCACGCCGTACATCAGCCGACGGCTGGACGGACTCGCCCGCCGGGAGCACGGGGGCCACCCTCCCGACCTCGTCATCGACGTCACCGGCGTCACGTTCATGGACTGCCGTGGGCTCTCCGTGCTCGTCCACGCCCACAACCTCATCAGCGCACGGCACGGCCGGCTGCACCTCACCGGCGTCCGCCCGCACCTCCGCAAACTCCTGCACCTCACCGGCCTGGACAGGACCTTCGCCGTCCAGGACGCCCGCGTCGGCCGCGTATCAGCGCCCTGTCGGTGACGCGGTCCACAGTGGAGTCGTTGCCCGGATCCGCCAGGGCCACCAAGACCTGACGGATCCGGGCAGCGCCGGCCAGGACCCCGGAACGCCCCAGGAGGACCGATGAACGCGCCGTCGACGAACGCGCCCAGGACCGACACGCTCAAAGTGCCCGGAGCCACCCTCCACTACGAGATCCGCGGCTCCGGTCCCGTCCTGCTCATGATCCACGGCGGCTCCGGCGACGCCGGTGTCTTCGAGGGCGTCGCCGGCGCCCTGGCCGACCGCTACACCGTCGTCACCTACGACCGGCGCGGCAACTCCCGCAGCCCGGTGGAAGGCCCGCCGCAGGACATGAGCGTCGCGACCGACAGCGAGGACGCCCGCCTCCTCCTCGCCGCCCTCACCGACGAGCCCGCCCACGTGTTCGGCAGCAGCTCGGGCGCCATCGTCGCCCTCGACCTGCTGACCCGGCACCCGGACCGCGTCCGCATCGCCGTCCCCCACGAACCCCCGTTGTTCGGCGTGCTCCCCGACGCCGACGAGCACATCGCCTTCCTCAGGAACGTCCACGCCATCTACCTCCGCGACGGCGTCGGCCCCGCGATGGAGGTCTTCGGCGCCCGCATGGGCCTGGACACCGAAGGTCCCCTGCCCCACACGGAGCTCCCCCCACAGATCCGCGACCTCGTCACCCGGATGGCCGCCAACACCGACCGCTTCCTGGCCCACGAGCTCCTGCCGGTCACGAACCACCTCCCGGACCTGACCGCCCTGGCCACCGTGGCCCCCCAACTGGCCCTGGCCGGCGGCCGCGACTCCCGCGGCTTCCTCCCCTACCGCCCCAACACCGTCCTGGCCACCCGCCTCGGCATCCCCATCACCGACTTCCCAGGCAACCACGCCGGCTACCTCCCCCACGCCCCGGCCTTCGCCACCCGACTGGCCACCCTCCTCACCCGCTGACCGGCTCACGGGCGGCCCGGGTGAACGCGAGAAGGGCCACGAGGGCGTTCAACAACGGGGGTTCAGCCCCATCCCCCGCGCCTGACCCCGCCAAGCGGTCACCGACTCAGGTCAGCGGACGACGGCCTGGATCTCGCGGACGGTCAGGTCCGTGGTGGTACCGAAGGTCCCGTCGGGGAGATCGACCGGCTTGGGGTTGCCGGTGCCCGTCCAGCCGATCTTCCAGGTGACGGTGGCCTTGAAGTGGTACGGGCTACCGG
Organism: Streptomyces sp. SID13666; assembly: GCF_010548325.1. Classification (NCBI taxonomy): domain Bacteria; kingdom Bacillati; phylum Actinomycetota; class Actinomycetes; order Kitasatosporales; family Streptomycetaceae; genus Streptomyces; species Streptomyces sp. SID13666. The sequence goes on from NZ_JAAGLX010000036.1 coordinate 48,568, forward strand.
CGCCGGACGCGTGGCGGTAGGCGCTCAGCGCCTGGGCAGCTTGTGCGTCGCGCTCCGCAGATCCGTCGCGGCCGCCGCCATCGACGCCGCCTCCGGCCGGGCCGCGCACGCATCGCTCACGCGTCGCTCACGCAGACGGCCCCGGACGCGGTGTCCGGGGCCGTCTGTGGTGGTCACGATGTGGTACTCGCTCGGGCCGCTGGTGCGACTCGGGCGGGTGGTGCGGGGAGCCCCCTGTCGGATTCGAACCGACGACCTTCGCTTTACAAGAGCCAGAGTGATCGTGCCGCGTCGTTCCGGCTCGTGTTGGCGAATGCCGTTCTTCCTGGTCAGAGCACGTATAGCTGTCTTTTCTGTGCTGCGCGGTGATGCACTGTCCAAAGGCATCCGTCCACCGGCCGTCCACCGAAGGGCGCGAGCAGAGCCACAGTGCGGTGTGCCTTGACCTTGTAGCTTTTCGACAACCACCTACGGGAAGATCGCGCAGCCGATGGCCAACCAACAGAATCGGCACTCACGCGCTGCAGTCGGACTGGACCAATGCCGATCATCGATCTCCTGATCGGCTGAGCGTACGGCTGCGGAGCACGGTACGGACAAGGCTCCTCCACGCCCTACGCCTTTCCGAGGTGCTGTGTGAGCTGCTGGAGCGTGTCCCAGGTCTGGGCGTCGGTGCCGTCGCCGAGCGGGTAGTGGAGCGCGGGGGCAGCGGTGGGTCCCAGTTGGACGGGGTGCAGGTCGAGGGGAGGGCGGCGGGCGTGCGTGAGGCCGATGTCGCGTACGTCGGTGGCGCCGAGGGTGAAGGAGAGCGGGATCGGCGGGGCCTCGAAGTGCGGGGGGACGGCGAGGTCGGTCCGGGCGCGGCCGAGGGAGGTGAGCATCGAGCCGAGTCCGTGCTCGGCGACGAGGGTCGCCGCAAGGGGCTCTATCGCGTCGAGCGGCGGAGCTTCGTCCGGGCCATAGCCGAGGGTGAGCGTGATGTCTTCCCGGATGCCGTTCACGATGCGGGTGACGCGCTGACTCGCGAGGGCGGGGCGGTCGGGGTGGCCGACTGCGAGCAGCTGGGTCGGCTCGGGCGCGCGGTCGCGGGCCAGGTCCGTCAACTGGCGCTTCGACCAGGGAAGGTTGATCGGCTCGGCGGTACCCCAGCCGGCGGGAGGCCTGCCGGTGAGCATCTGCCAGGCAGTCTCCAGGGACCGGCCGAGTACCAGCCCCTCGTGAGGCCGGTACAAGGTGCGGAAGGCCACGACCAGCTGGCGTGTTTCCACAGGACCGGTGGTGGCGGCGGTGAAGGCTTTGGCCACCGGGGTCTCGCCGGTGTCGGCGTGTGCCGGGGTGAAGGTGCCGTTCATCCAGTGCAGTACAGCGCCGGAGAGCCCGTCGTAGTAGCCGCAGTCGGGATCCTGGACCACCCAGCGGTTGGGAACACCGGTGAGGGCTGCGCGCAGCGGCAGGCTGAGACGTACGTGCGGAGGGGTGACGATCTGCAGTGCGTGACCGCTCTCCGCGGTCGTCCGCAGGATGTCGGAGAGCCAGGCGGTCAGAGCGACCACCGGCCGGTCGGCCAGGATCACCGCCGTCGTGTCGGTGAGAACGTCCACGGCGGGTTGCGCGTCGGTGGGCGCCGGATGCACGTCGATGTCGGCTGCCGATGGATCGGCGAGGCCGACGACCCCGACGGTGCCGGCCGCCGCCGGCCACGTCACGCCGCCGAGCAGAACCGCGAGCCTGCCCGCGACCGCGCCGGCGAGCCGTTCAGCCTCGGGAACAGCGGTGGAGGCGCGTGCCTCCGTCCACCAGAACGGAGCCCGCGGGAGTGACGTCTCCCGGCCGAGGAGCCGCTCAGCTTCGCCTGGTACCTGGACGAGGAGAGGGGCCTCCACAGATACCAGGGGGCGCCCGTCCAGCGCTCGCAACTGGATGACGGCGCCATCGTTGGCGGAGTCCACCCGCAGTTCCGGTCCTCCCGCGTACAGGCCGGCCAGAAGGGTCCCCACGTCGGGCATCTCCGGGGTGAGGGCAATGACGTCCTTGGTCATGCGCTGCTCCCCGGGATCTCCGCCGCGCCCGCGGTCGGTGGGTGTGCCGTGTGCGCGGAGTCGGTGCTCTGGGCGGGTACGGACTCGGCGGCCGGTGTGTGCGCGAGGACGCTGCCCGCGATGGCCGTCTGGATTAGCTGGTGGGGTCGGCCCCGGCGGACCAGCGTGCCGCGTCCGGGTGGTTGCTGGGAGGCGTACAGGCCGGGGAAGAGCTGCCCTTCGGTACGGTCCCCGGTCATGACGAGGGCCGCCGTCCCGGTTTCGCGCAGGGTGGTCAGGAACGGTTCGTACAGTGCCCGCGAGGACCCGGCGACGCGGCGGGCGACGACGAAATGCAGCCCGATGTCCTGTGCGGAGGACACGTACGGCAGGAACGGGGCGAGCGGCTGCTGGCCCGCGGTGGTCAGGATGTCGTAGTCGTCGACGAGGATGACGATGCGCGGGCCGGTGAACGTGGCGCCGTCCGGCAGCTCGTCGTGGTCGACGCTCTCGTCGGGGAGGCGTTTCTCCAGTTCGGTCGCGATTCCGGCGGCGAGGCCGGAGCTGACCCTCGCGTTGTGGGCGTAGCCGCCGCGGTAGGGCTCGGGGATGACGCCCCGCAGCCCGCGGCGTGGATCGAAGACCGCGAAGACCAGCTCGTCGTCTCCGTACCGGGCGATGAGCTGCTGGGCGAAGAGCTTCAGCAGGTTGGTCTTGCCGCACTCGGTGTCCCCCAGGACCAGCAGGTGCTGGTCGTGCGCGAACAGATCCAGCAGTACAGGTGCGAGACCGTCCTGGCCTACGCCGATGGGAACTCTCGTCGGCTCGGCGGCCAGGGGCGGAAGTTCCGCGGCGGGCAGGCGGGCCGGCAGCACCCGTACGGGCGGGGCGGTTTCACCGTGCCAGTTGGCACGGATGCTCCGGACCGCGTCCTCCAGCGCCGCTCCCAGATCGGTGCCGGGAACAGCGTCGATGCGGGGCAGCGCAGCCTGTGCGAAGAGCTTGCCCTGGGTGAGGACCCGCCCCGGAGTGTCGGTACCGAGGGTCTCGGAGAGCTTGCGATCGATGGAGGAATCGCTCGGGTCGTTGAGCCGCAGTTCGAGCTGGGTGCCGAACATCGACTGGGTGGCGATCCGCACGTCGTTCCAGCGCAGCATGCCCGCGACCACATGGATGCCGTAGCCGCCGCCTCGTTTCAGCAGATCGGCGACAGCGTCGTCGAGGGCGGCGAACTCGTCACGCAAGGCGCCGAACCCATCGACGATCAGCACAATGTCGGTCGATCCGAGCTCCGGCAGCCGGCCTCGGCCGCGCAGACTCCGGAGCTGGTCGATGGAGTCAATGCCGTGTTCACGGAAGAGCTCCTCGCGGGCGGCGAGCGTGGCGCGGACCTCGGCGACGGTCCGCACGGCACGCTCATGATCGGCCCGCCCCGCGATACCGCCGACATGCGGCAGTCCCGCCAGCGCGCCCAGTCCCCCGCCGGCCAGGTCCAGTCCGTAGAGGGCGACCTCGTAGGGGGTGTGGGTCATGGCCAGGGACAGCGCGAGGGTGCGCAGCAGCGTTGTCTTGCCGGACTGGGGTCCGCCGATGACTGCCGTGTGCCCACCGGCGACCGTGAGGTCGAGGGTCCATGGCCCCTGCCACTGCCGGGCGGGGTCGTCGAGCAGGCCGAGCGGGACCCGCATCGGGCCGGGGCGCCGAGCGAGCTGCAGTCCGCGTTCGGAGACCTGGACCGGTCCCGCCGCGCCGTCGAGGGTGAGCAGGTCGGGCAGCGGGGGCAGCCAGACCCGGCGTACGGGCGGTGCGGCGCCGCGGAGTTGGTCGACGATCACCGACATGACGGTCGGTCCGGTCTCCCGCTCCCGCATCGTGGGCCCGGCGTCGGCGCCGTCCACCGCTTCCGTGCCGGTATCCGCTGCCGTGGAAAGCGCATTGAAGGCGGGGTAGGGCCAGACCATCGGCGTTTCGTCGGCCGACTGGTCCGGAGCCGCCCCGCGGAAGGCACCGGAGACGAATCCGGCCTTGAAACGCTCGTACGTCGAGGTGTCGACCTTCAGGAAGCCGAAGCCCGGCAGGGGCGGCAGGTGGAAGGCGTCCGTGGTGTCCAGTACGGTGCGCGATTCGTCGGCGGAGAAGGTGCGCAGACCCAGCCGGTAGGACAGATAGGTCTCCAGCCCCTTGAGCTTGCCGGCTTCGATGCGCTGGCTGGACAGCAGCAAGTGCACGCCAATGGAGCGGCCGATACGGCCGATCGAGAGAAAGAGGTCGATGAAGTCGGGCTTCGCTGTGAGGAGTTCACCGAATTCATCGATGACGACGAACAGATGAGGGAGCGGCTCCAGGTCCGGACGCTTGGCGCGCAGCGCGGCGTAGTGGCCGATGTCTGCGACGTTCCCGGCTTCCTTGAGGACCTGCTGACGGCGCTTGACCTCGCCCGCGAGGCTGGTGTGTACCCGCTCGACGAGCCCGGCCTGGTTCTCCAGGTTCGTGATCACCCCGGCGACGTGCGGCAGCTCCGCGAACGGGGCGAACGTCGCACCGCCCTTGTAGTCGACCAGCACCATCGCCAGATCCTCCGGCGGATGGGAGGCGACCAGGGCGAGTACGAGCGTACGCAGCAGTTCGCTCTTCCCGGATCCGGTGGCACCCACACACAGCCCGTGCGGTCCCATACCGAGCTCGGAGGACTCCTTCAGGTCGAGCAGCACCGGCTGGTGGCGGTCGTCCACTCCGATCGGTACACGCAGGAAGGCCCGCTCTCCGCGCGGTGCCCACAATCGCCCAAGATCGAGATCTGCCGGATCCGTGACGCCCAGCAGGCCGGCGAAGTCCACCGCACCGGAGACAGGAGTCCCCTCCGCCAGCGATTCGGCCGACAGCCGCAACGGGGCCAGCAACCGTGCGATCCCTTCGCACCCGGGGGCGCTCACGGCGTCCGACGCTCCGTAGGCGACCGTGTCCTGCGAGGCGCGCAGATCTTCGATCACGAGCTGATCACCGTCGACGGTGATGCGGACGGACACCTGATCCGGTTCGTGCACCTGCTGCTCCAAGAGGTGCAGCACCGTAATACCCATGTCCGCCAGGGAAACGGCCGTGTCCGGGCGGGGCAGTTCGACGGCGGTCCCGCCGTACTCGTCGCTGATCACCAGCAGCCGGTCGGCGAGCTGCAGCGCGTTCCTGTCGGACAGGCCGCGGCGCACTTCCGCCGCGAAGGATGCCCGCTGCCGAAGGTCGGAGCCGAGCAGCCGGGCCAGCTGCGGCAGGCTCGGCGCGATCCGCCGTGCGGCGACCGGCCCGTCGAGCTCCTGCGCGTCCAACACGTGGGGCAGCCACTTGACCCACTCCCACTCCGCCAGCCGCTCGCCGGGTATCCCGAACGCGAAGGCCACATCGTCGGGGGCATGGGTGACCGCGGTGGCGATCAACATGGCCCGCGCAACCCGCAGAACACCTTCACGGTCCCCTACGACGCTGACGTTCCCTGCGCGGTCCAGCGGCAGCGTCAGCGGGAAGTCCGCCGCCGTCCCGAACCGTGTGACCAGGGCACGGGCTTCATTGAGCATGAACGGATCGGGCGGAGTCAGGACGCCTCCGGCGGAGCTCTCCCCGATGGCGAGCTCCTGCACCAGCACCTCACCGGTGCCCAGGCGAATCCGGAGGAAGTCCGCATCCGTACGACGTCGTTCCCACAGCCGCGCCGGGTCATTCACCAGGTCGTACAGCGCCAGCGGCGGCGGGCTGAGCAGTCTGGCCGACCGGCGCTGTTCCCGTTCCGCCGTGCCGAGCTCGTCGCGCAGCTCCTCCAGATACTCCAGATACCGCTCGCGCTGCGTGCGACGGGTTCGCTGCGCCTTGCCCCGCTGCGACATGAAGAGCGCGACCGCACCCACCAGGGCGACGACCAGGACGATGGCGCCCAGGCCCGCGAACTGGCTGTTGCGGATGACGGTCATCATCACGACCGAACTCATCACGCCGGCCATCGGCAGCAGCGCGGTCGCGGCCGTACCCATCTTGCCCTCGGGCAGATTCGGCGGCGGCTCGATCGTCCGGGGGGTCACGGGATCGAGTGGCCGGGTGGAGCGCGCCGGCCGGTGGATCAGCTGAACGGTCATCGCGCTCGTACCGCCCGTTCCATGGCCTCAGCCGCCATGAGGGTGGCGGCTCGCCGGGTGGCGTCACCGAGCAGAGCGGTCCGGATCGGTCCCCCACCGGCCAGATGCCGGTCATAGGGAAGCGACACCACAGTGACTCCTGTCTCCCGCAGATGCGCGGCTGCTGCCTTCGGGTCAAGCACGGGATCGGGCGAGTTCGCGGTCAGGGCGACCACGGTGGTGGCGAGCGCCGAATCCGGTAGCCGGGCCAGCCAATCGAGTACGACACGAGTTCCGTTGACGCCCTCCGCGGTCATCGGGGCGACCACGACGCGGGCGTGGGCGGTGTCCATCGCGGTGCGTGCCACCTCGCCCGGCAAGGTCTCGCAGTCCACCACCGTCACCGCGAAGTACCGCCGGAGCGCGAGCGAAACCGTACGGTACGTCCGTACATCCAGCGGTGCTCCCACTCCTCCCTGGCTCGCGGGGAGCAGCCAGCCGCCGTCCGTCAGCGGCACCAGATAGCCGGTGATGTCGGTCAGCTGCATCGAGGGCGTGAGCAGATGCGCCAGTTCCCCGCAGGACCACCGCACCGACTGCGCGCCAAGCCGTACCGGCAGGGTGCCGAGCACGGCGTCGGCCTCCAGCGCGAGCACCGGATCGTGCCGGTAGTGGTTGAACGTCCGGGCCAGCAGCGCGGCCACCGTCGTCTTTCCGCCCCGCCCCGGATCGAGGTCACAGCGATCACCCGTCCCGTGGTCACGGGCTGTTGCAGCTCCTGGGCGACCCGTGATTCCTCGGTCACCTCCCGCGCGGCCGACGCGGTGAGCTTGCGCAGGGAACGTCCCGTTCGCCGGGCTATCGAATCCCCGTGGAGCGGGGGCCCCATGGCGAGGGCCAGCCGGGGATCGACGGTGGGAACGGACTCAGGCGTGGCCATGGGCAGCCGCGGGCTCCGGACCGGGCGTACCGCCAGGGGATCGGGCCGCGTGGGGTTCGGCGGAGCGCTCGGCGGGAGGGCGCTCGGTGGGAGGGCGGCGCGGCTGCCACTCGATGTCGGAGGTGGCTCCGCATGCGGCGTCGCCGCCGAAGTCGTAGCCGGTGCCACCGGATTTGCCGGGGGTTCGGGTGACGACTGCCGCAACTCCCGCAACACGTCACGCTGCCAGTCACCCTGAGACATGTCCCGTGCCTGCACCTTCACGCGAAAGTGCCGAGCAGATGCCCGTACACACCGAACATCCCCACCACCAGCGGGAACAACGCGATCACCCCGACGGACTCCAGAGCGTCCCCGAAGCGCCGCAGCCGCACCCGAACGTGCTCGGCCGGCTGGACCGCCAACACCGCCAGCGGGACCAGGGCCAGCGACGCCGTCAGGGCCAGCGGTCCGACCGTGCCGGATCGATCCAGCCACACCCAGGCCAGCCGCGCGGCCACCACCGAGGCGGCCACCAGCAGCGCCACCACTTCGACGATCAGCGGGTACGCCCGCGCCCTCAGGGCCAGCACCACGGCGACGACCGCCGCGAGGGGCACGGTCCACACCGTAGGAGTCCGCAGCACCAGAATCCCGGCCGCGGTCCCGGACACCGCCACTACGCCGGTGGCGAGAGCGAGCCCGCGGTGGGTGACCGCCAGCGCGGTCGTCACCTGATACCGGCTCACCGAAGTCCCTGCGGAGCGGCGGTCGTCGAGACCTGACAGACCCGAGGCCATCAACGCGAGACGCGGCAGTACCCCCAATGCCACTACCGAAACAATCGCCAGCAGTCCCCCGGCGCGGGCCTGCCCCACCGCACCGCCGGAGTCCGTCTGCAGATGCACGGCCAGCTCCCAGCAGACGGCCCAGCCGGCGACGGCGCCCGCGCCGACCATTCCGCTCCGCCCGAGGGGCGAGAAGGCGCCGAGGAGTACGAGCGCCATCACGACGGCCACCGCCACCCCGCTCAACCGCACCTCGCCCGACCAGGCGTGCGCATCGGCCAGGGTCCACGCGCCAAGTGTTCCCAGTGCTCCGGCCGTGGCGGTCAGCGTGGTGGCGAGCCCGCGCTTGGCCGCTCGCCAGAGCAGAGCGCCGGCGAGTGCCACGAGTGCGGCGACGACCAGCAGGGTGTTCCCGACGGCAGTGAGCGACAGTTCCTGCCGCGCCAGAATTCCGGCTGCCAGCGCCCACACCACCGTGCTCGCCCCGGCAACGGCCCGGCGCGCCGGAGGAGCCCATCGCCACGCACGGACGTCCAGATCATCGGCGGCCTCGTCGGTGACGTCATGCACTACAGGCGCCGACGGTGCATCCTCCACCCGCACCAGCCGCAACACCGCCCCGTCGGGCACCCCGGCCGACTCCAGCGTGCTGTCATGCGCCAGTGCGGAGCCGTCTGCCGTCACGAGATGACGCACCATGGGCCGATCGGCCGCCTTGTCGTCGAGCAGCCGCAGAACCTCGTTCAGCAGCAGCCCGATCGGCTCCTGGGACGGCAGCACGAGATCGACCCGCCGCCGTTCACCGACCAGAGTGACCCGGCTCAGCGCCGTACGGCTCAATGCCACCGGAGATATCACGCGTTCGAACCTATCATCGGGCCAACGGAGTTACGGGGGACGTCACAGCAGGTGCTGAAGGCTGCGAAGAGGGCTGTACAGAGGACCCATAGGGGCTCTTGCCCAGCAGGCGATGAGAGACGAAAGACCACCCCACACACCCCGCACAGAGCACCGCCACCATCACGATCCCAACAGCCACCTTCCCCAGCCGCTCATCAACCGACCGCCGCTGCCGCTGTCCCCCGAACAACAAGGCATCCCGAAGCCGCCGCCGCCGCACCGACACCGACTCCAGCAACTGACTGTCATAATCCTGCGCTGACACAGCTACGTGTTACCTCTCCTGGCCCCACTCGGTGCATACGTCACGTCGGAAACTCGCCGAGCCAGGCGCGGTTCGCTCGCTGAGGCGAGCACCTCGGACCGAAACTTCATCCACGTATGCCTCATCGTCAAGTCCCGGGCTGCCGAGATGAGGCATTTTCACGCCCATCCGTTCTCCCGTCACCCAAATGGTGATATCTCGCACGTGCAGCCAGCGTGCGGCTGCCTGTGTCTCCTGCTCCTCGGGGAGGCGACGGGGAGAGGCTCAGGTGTCGATCTCGCCGGCCCAGCCGAATTCCAGCAGCTGCTTGGGCAGGTACTCGGATTCGACCTCGATGGGAATGTCAGCGTCGCGGGCCATACACGCGATCGCGAGCGGGCCGAGGGCGACCAATCCTTCGCCGCTCAGGGAGCGTGCCTCGTTCGCGGTCCAGTACTCCTTGTGCCATGTGAGAGCGTCAGCTAGCGCCGCGTTGAACTGCTCGGCCTCCTGGCGCTGGTAGCGATGGAAGATCTCGAGCGGTGGATACAGGATCTTCAGCATCAACTCTTTGCCGGCGATGTGTGTGGCCTCGGGGTCGGTGCCGTTGACCGCGGTGACCAGGGTGTCCCAGGTTTCCCGCCGGCCGAACCAGGCGTTCTGCAGCGTTTCCACCCACGCATAGATGTACTCGTCGAACTCCGCGCCGGACGCGCGGAGGAACGAGATGGGTACCCGGGCCAACTGGTCGACACGGTCGTTCTCACGGCAGATCGCTGCCAAGTAGAAGGCAGTGAGCCAGTTTCCCGCGTGCAGGTAGTCCTGCGGTCCGGTCGCGGGCAAGTTCTTCACCTCGCCGTCGATCCCGATACGGCACGGCACAGGGCCCTCGGCCGCCGTGCCCGACGCGAACAGCGCGGAACCGACCTGCATGGCCGTGACCCACGCCTCCCAGGTCTGGAACTTCTGCGCAGCGGGATCCGTCACGCAGTACCACTTCGCCGTGATCAGGGTGTCGCTCAGCGCGTCGTAGCGGTACTCCTCCGACGTCTCGATCTCGGCCAGCACTTGATGGGTGCCCTTGATGATGGGTGCCATGGCTTCGGCCACATTGTCCGTGCGGAAGCCGTGGCGGGGAATGCGCGTGACCACTTGTCACCCTCTAACTAGATCTTGAAATATTCCAGCGTGGCACCACCATAGGCGGAACCATTGGGGCTCTTTGCCTTCACCAGAACGAACTTCAGCTTTCCGTCCTTCAGCGCGGTGCGGAGCTCCGCCGCGATCTCGGCATCCCGCCCTCCGCGTGCCGTCATCTCGGCCAGGATCGTGCGTATGTAAGGCTTTGTCCCCTGCTTGACCCGCATGCCCTGGGCTCCGCCATCATCGCCGATGTGCGGATTCGCCGGGTCCACGGGGTCAGCGCGGCCATCGCGCCAGTCGAGTTCCCCCGACGGCGCCTTTGCCTCGACGATGAGGCGCTCCCCGTTGTCGCCGTTCTTGTATACCAGGTCGAACATGTTGGCACCGTTGGGCGCCTTGGGGAGCTTGATCAACGTGGCCTTCGGGAACTGGTGTGGAATCACATGCAACGCGGCAGCCTGCTCGCCGAGCGTCTCGGAGAACTTGCTGTTGTTGGGCAGATCACCGAGCTTCTTGGTGTAGGCCTCCTGCGCGGCCGTGAGGTCCCGCTCCGTTGCCGCGGACGGGTGCTCATCGAATGCCTTGGTCGCGTTGGTGAGATCCACCGACAATTTGCGGTTCTCCGCTGCGGTATCGAGGTCCCGCATATTCTTCCCGCCAGGGAACGTGTCCGGCCCGAGCGGCTTCGACCCGTATTTGATCTCGGAAGGTCCGTGCGGCATATCGTACTTGGCGATCCAACTGCCGTCGGGGAGCTTCTTCAGAATGGGAAGCGTCGCGCCGCTCTCCTTTGCGGTCGCGTCCAAGCGGTGGCCCCGGATGTCGTAGTACTTCTCGAACCACGTCCGATCGGGGTCGTTGGCTTTTCGTATGTGCTCATCCTGGATCCGCTTAAGCTCTGCTGGAGTCAGCTCCCGATGCTCACCGTTGCCGTGGTCACCGGTCCCGACGCCCTCGTCCGCCTGGCTCGCGGGCGGGGTCGCATCATCGCCGACATGGCCCGCGTCGCCGACCGCTTCGTCGCCGGCACGGCCTAGATCCCCCGGGCCACCAGTGCTAGGACCGTGCGGGCGGCCCGGCAGTGAATCGGTGGCGCCGCCGCCCGGATGGCCATGGCTCGCAGATGGGCTCCCGCGGAGGTCATCGCTGCGTCCGCCCGACAGGTTGTCGCCTACACCACCATGGGGTGCGCTTCCCGTGCCGCCGCCGGGCAGGTGGCGCGCTGCCGCTCCGGGCAGTCTGTCGCCACCGACTCGTGCTGTCACATCGATCGCGCCGGCACCGGCTACGACGGAGGTGTCCCCGGTATGCGCGCCTACCAATGCGGGTTCACGGTGTGGCAGCGGGTTCTGCTCCGCGGCCCGTTCTGCGGCGGAAGGCTCGACCTTGACATCCTCCGCGCGTTGCATGACCTCGCCGGACTCGTTGAAGAGTGTGCCTTTGTCGGCGTCGAGGTAGACCGTCTTGCCCTCGTGGTTGATAAGCCGGACGGTGTTCTCGGGGAGGCCCGCGGGCGGGGGCGTGAGGGCGTCGTCCAGGTCAGGCAGTCGGTAGCCTGCGGCGGCAGTATCGAACAGGACGCCGGTCCGCAAGTTCTTCAGGCCGGACAACAGGTCTCCGACCTTGACCACCGCGAACTTCCCACCCGCGATGACATAGGTCATCGGGTCGAGCGCCCTGCCGGTCTTGCCCAGCACGGACAGCGTCTTGGCAACGGCTCCCGATTTCGTCGCGCTGCCCGCTCCCTCGGTGAAGATCGCGGTGATGACGTTGAAGGTGACGGCGCCCGCCGCGCGGGCCGGGTTCTTGCCCCACTCGTCATAGGCGATCAGCGCCTTGCCGGTCTCCGTCAGCGCCGTGCGTGAGTCACGGAACCAGCCGGGCAGCTTGTCCTCGGGGACCGCCATGTAGAAAGTGCCAACGAAGGGGGTGATGACGATGGCCAGGCCGGTGGCGAGTTTCGCCAGCCCCGTCCATGCCTTGCCCGCCGAGTCCCAGCCGTCCGTGCCCACGAGTGTGCCCAGGCCCTTGATGGTGCCCCATACGCCGTCGACGATGAACCCGTCCCAGACGTAACTCTTGGCCTGATGCCCCAACCACGCCAATCCGGTGTATTCCCGGTCGGTGGTCGATCCCCAGGGCGTTTCCTCGGCGTGGTCGAGGTCGTCCGCCGTGTAGCCGTACATGTTCTGCTTGTGGGTGCCGTCGTCGGGGATGAGCGGGGCACCACCTACCAGAGCGGTGATCTTGCCGTAGCAGGATCGTTCCGCCGCCCAGAACGCTTCCAGGGTGGCGTTGACGTCGTGCCACAGGTCGTTGTTGTGCTGGACCTTCTTCTTGTCCTCGCGCCAGTCGCCGTCGTCCTCGATGCTCTGCACGAAGGACCAGGCCTCGTTCCTGAGGCTCTGCAGGCGCGCCACGATCGGCCGGACCTCGCCGCCGTAAGCGCTCAGCGCGGCGCTGACCTTCTCCAAGTCGTCGGCGAAGGCGTCGGACTTGGTGGCGACCGGAATCGTCGTGGCGAACAGCTGATCCGCTTCGGGCGCCTTGTAGAAGGCGGAGAGCCCCTGGAACTCGGAGTTGACCGACGCACCGGAGGACCGGAAGTGTCCGGCCTGTGTGATCAGGGCCGCCGAGTCGGTCTCCAGCGTCTCCAGGTTCCCGGTGAACCGGGGTATGCCCGCCGGGTTGATGAGCTCGTCGTCACTCACGAATGGCCGCCCTGCGTCCTGTCCGGGTTGAGCATTTCGGGCGTGGGCTCGGCGATCGCGGCATGCTGCGCGTCCGTCGCCATCTGGAGATTGCCCTGGTTGTAGGCATTGGTCGCCAGAGCGGCCCCGTTCAGCGAGTTGGCGGTCCGCACCGCCACGTAGACCACGTCCTGCTGCCGTGCCTGCAGGAACTCTCCCAGGGCTGCCGCGACCGGCCCGGACGGCGCTTCGCCGCAGACGGGGCCCGAAATGGTGCCCGCCGCTTTCGCGGCACTCGGCAGGATCGTCCCCAGTTCCGTGCCGGCCTTCGACAACCCCTCGGCCGCCGTCTTCGCCTTGTTCAGGACGCCTTGCACACCGGACGTACTGATGTCCCAACTTGTCACGAAAGCCCCCGCTTCTTGATCCCCGCACCGGCGCGATCGTCAACGCCTCGACAAAAGCCCAGCGGTTCTGCCGGGCCTCTGGCGTCAGCCGATGTTGTCAACCGCCGACTTGGCCTTGGTCAGCGTCGACTGCGCCGTGCCGTCGTTCTGCTCCAGCGTGCTGCGTACGAGGCGGATGATGTCGCGCACCTCGTTCGCGGCACGGTTCCAGCGGATTTCCTTGCCGTGGTACTCGTCCGACACCCCGTCAGCGGTGAAGTCCGCCATCGCGCTCTTCACTGCGGCATCCCGGTCGTGGAGTACGCGCTCCAACTGGCCGATGATCCCTTGCAAGCCGCCCTGCACCTCTGTCGAGGCTCCGGTGTCATAGCTGTTCCGGTCCTGGTTCCCCATGGCGAATTCCCCGTTCTTCTGTCCGCTTGTTTCGGCCAGGTCTAGCGGCCGGAGAACCGGGCAGCGTCGAAGTTGGCTCCGGACATGCCCTTCTGGGCGTTGTCCTCCTGCTCCTGATCACCGGTTCCGAACGCCAGGTCCATGCCCGCCTGACCACCCAGGATCGATTGCAGCGATCCGTTCAGAGCATTCGTGATCTCGTCCGCGCGCACCTTGAAGGAGTCGAACGCAGCCTTGCCGGCCCCGTTGAACTTCCCCTCCAGCGGATCCGCAGCCGCGATCAACTGCTTGATCAGCGTGCCCAGATCAGTGCTGGAACCCTCCGTGCTCTTCCCGAGACCCGACAGTGTCGTAGACCCCATGTCGAACTTCATGCACCCACCCCCGAACAGTCCAGTGCACACCGGCGCTTCAAGCACCGCGCCGTGCACTTAAGTCACATCTATCCCATCATGCGTTGTACATGTATATCGGCAACCCACGGCGACCACAACACCACTACCGGCAAAGCGGGCCCGTCCAACTAACGTTGCAACTCAGCGATTTAGGTCGCCGGCAGGCTGCGAGAGGCGGCTCTCGGAGGCGTTCAACACGATCTTCCAGCGGGCCAAGCCCTTGCCTGTGGCGTCTGGTGAGGTGACCTCCGGAGCGTGGGTGGATCCTGCTGCCACTGAGGGCTTAGCCCGCTTGTGGTTCTGCTGTTCGAACTGCCCCTGCCACAAGCTTTCGGCCAGAGCATGGACAGTCATAGCTCGCGCCGGGCCCGGCCATGCTCCTGCGGAGGCCGTACTGGGCGCAGACCTGCGCGAACGCAGCTGGCAATGTTGTGCTTGCGCATCGACCGGACGATCCGCTTGCGGTTGACGGCGTGGCCGAAGCCGCGCAGTTCCGCGCGGACCCACAGCACCGGGGCGTACTCGCCCCGTGTAGTCCTATTACACGTTCAACGACCTCGGACCGTAAGCCAGACGTCGACTCCGCGTACCGACCACCAGCACGGATTCTTCCCTCTCCCCCCGTTGCTCAGCGTGACCCGCCTCGCAGCTGAGTGCGCCTTCCGTGCCCCAGGACAGCATTGAGCGACTCTGTCGGGGCTCTTGAGATTTCGTGATCATTGTCCTTTGCGCCGCCAGCGGGGGCGGGGCAATTCGTTCTCGTCGAGGTACTGCTGGAACGCCGTCGGTGAGCGGGGGCGGTAGGTAGAGTCTGCCGGTTCCTGGGTGCTGAGGCGTTCGATGTTGACGGCGATCGCGGTCAGGGCATGCTGGACATGGGCCTTGGCGACGCCGTGGTAGCGGCAGCGGCGCATCTGGTGGTCGTTGACGAGCTCGTTCATGGTGCCCTCGATGCCGGAGCGTGCGGCGTAGAGCCGCTGCCACTGCGGGTCTTGCCGTTGGGTCCGGGTGCTGTGCCCGGGCGGTGGCTGCGGACACGTCCGAGGAGGTCGGTGGCGTCGGTGCCTGCCTGCTTGAGCCGGGCGGCTGGATGACTGGGCTGGCTGACCAGGCGGACCTGCCGTCCTAGCGCAGTGCCCAGGCCTCGGTCGCCAGGCCCTCGAGGATCTCCGGGGCGGTGCGGGCGCACTCCTCCAAGGCGGCGCGGACCGGCTCCAACGCCAGCTCCAGCTCGGTCAGTTCACGCACCGGGCATATTTGAAGTCGATCCGGCACCGCACCGCCTCGGCCGCCTGCCGGTCGGAGAGGTTCAGCAGGAACTGCAGCACGCTCACCGTGGCGAGCTGGGCCGGTGACAGGCCAGGCGGCCCGTCCCGTGGATACCAGGCGTCGAAGTCCTCGTCGTGCCACAAGCCGTCCAGCCGGTCCCGCACCCATATCGCGGTCGTACCACGGGGATTATTCGCCCGCGCCACCCGCGCTGTCGAGAACGGAACTTGCTCACCAGAACAGGGATGGAGAGACACCGGCTCACCTCATCTACGGAACCAAGCCGAGCCTGCCCGGCGACCATGCGCTCCCGCCTGGGAATCTCAAGATCCCCGACAGAGTCGCTCATTGGGGAGTGGCTAGGGTGCGGAGTGGGGAGTATCTATACGGCTCGGAAGGCCGGGCCCAGTTGCATCTTCCACTAGAGGCTTGCATGACCCCACCCTATGAAGGGTAAATCTCGTGGCGCGCATCGACGGTACACCTGCAAAGAGCCTTGTCTGGGCGGTGCGACTCGCCAACTTGATCTCTTGGACCTCGAGATCGGAACACCGAGCGCCAAGGACGGTAGCACGTGAGCCCAATTGTCTCTTCTGTATGCGTGACGATACCTCTGTGAATACAATTCAGCGAGAGAATGACACCTGCTATGTCAGGTATGACAATTACCCTGCGGTGGATGGGCACGTTGAAGTTGTACCAAAGCGTCATGTCGTCTCCTACTTCGACCTAACTCCTCGAGAAGTTCTAGACGCACACGCTCTGCTAGTTGAGAGCCAGGTGGAACTGAATTCAACACACCGTCCCGACGGTTACACGATTGGCATTAATGAAGGTAGAGCGGCTGGGCGCACCATCGATCACTTGCATATCCATCTAGTTCCGCGGCACTATGGCGATGTTGCTGACCCTCGCGGGGGTATCCGTCAGGTCCTCCCCGGCCCGAGTCCCGATGATTGGACGGGAAAATTCTCAGCTGATCCAGTCTAAGGTCCGCAGTCTTCTTCCTTCGGAGATGTTCCCGTGGCGAGGAACCAGGCACCTCGACCTGAGGACTGGCAGACTACGGATTTGAACCCAGCTTGACGCATCAGGCCGGAAAAATCCTCTGGCTCAACGTACGTAAACCAACGCGATCCCGACACGGCGCCCAGCCGTTCCCAACCTTCTGTGGTGCCGCGCTTCATGCTCAGAGTGGCAATTCCGTCTCGCTTGAGAACTCTGACGATCTGTCTCAGAGTTGGCAGCATGTCGTCTCGCGAAATGTGTAGGAGGCTACCGCTAGCCCATACGCCGTTAAAGCTGCCTCCCTTGAAGGGAAGTTGCCTAAGGTCCAGACACGTGAATTCTATTTGACTTCTTTCGACTGATGTGATCCTACGGCGAGCTTCATGCAACATCGCTTCACTGATATCTGCAGCCATTACCCTGTGACCGCGAGAATTGAAAAATGTCGCGTCTCGTCCAGCGCCGCAGCCCAAGTCCATGATAGGGCCCTTGAGGCGCACGGATTCTGAGAATTCGAAGGCCTCCGCGTAGAGTCCTGGGTAACTTTCGTAATCCCAGGTCGAATCTGCGTACCCGCTCGCGCTGCCTTCGTACGATGCGCGCGTGACTTCAATGATTGGGTCCACTAGATTCCCTAGAGGTCTCGGAAGCATTGGTCGCTCAATGAATCCGCGATCTCGTTAAGATTTCTGGGTAGATCCGAATTATCCAGATCGACATGTCCTCGACTTGCGTCTGCGCTTACGCATCCAATGAATTTGAATCTTGCGTTGCGAATGGGGCTCGCAAATAGCGCAGTTCTATGAGAGAATTTACAAAACTCCTGATAGCTTTTAAACCCCATGACTAGATCCGCATTTTGTTGAGACTGCTGCGTAAAATGCGGCTCTTGCTTTAGTTGCGTAGCGTCCATGGAGATCGGGGCGTTATTCTTCCAGCACAACCCAACGACGCCCACTCCCTTGGTTGGTCGGAAGTCTCTCAGTATCGCGCTTGCCCCAAGGCGGTAGCTCGCAATACGCTCCAGTCTCCCTCCAATGGGATGTCGAAGCGACCTCTTTTTCTCCCAAATGTGAAGAGCTATATCAGAGATGTCGAGCGGAGGTTGCACCCCGGACGTTCCAATTTGGATTAGGCGTCCCAGCTTTGTCAGTACTTGCCGTTGCAGGTAAATGCGTCCCTGAACGGTAGATCGCGAACTGAAAGCTGAAATTGGCTGTATAACTCCAAATATACCAGCAATAATAAGAAGCACTGGAACGACCCACCCCGATGACGCCCACCCGCTCTTCCAGTACTTCTCTGAGGGATAGTTGTTCGCGTTGGCTGCTAGGGATATCGTAGCTAGAAGAGTAACAATCTTGTCTGCCCACTTGGAGCGCCTGGATCTCATTCCTGCAGCGTAACTAGACGCAAGTTGCCGCGCTCGTCGGCATGCTCCATCCGTGTGGCCCCTGCCCAATACAGCGGCGCACCGTCTCTGCTGCACCCCAAGAGTAAGCCAGGAAGCTGGCGCGCAGGGCTGATTGGAGCCGAGGGGTTGGTGGCCGATGTCACGGTCGGAGTAATGGAGGCGTCGCCCGGGAACTCCTTTCTCGAGGAGGGCCATCGCTAAGATGGCGTTTCCCTACGAGGACAAACAGGATCCCGCACAAGCCCTTGCGGTCATCCACCGCTTTCCGGGCCGAGTGCCGATTCCGGCGCCGTCGGATGGCTTCGCCGATCTGAGGTTGCGCGGTGTACCGGAGATTAGTGAGTGATTGTCAAATTCTCTGAATCAGTTGAGGTGGCTGAGACTGCGTTGAGCTCGGTCGCTCGACGAGTTGGCCGCATTCGCAGGGTGCCGACGCGGGCGACTAGGTGGGGTGCGTTGACGGTCTGCCACCGCTCCTGGCCGGACTCGACGAACTTGAAGACCATCGCCAGGACAGCGGTGCGGGGCCGGCACCTCAGGCCACCTTCGTGCACAGGCGCACGGTGGCGAACGGGTACTCGATCGGGTCCGTGGTCCGCAGGTGGACCCAGTGCTCGGTAGCGAAGTCGTAGAACGCCAGCAATTGCTCCTAGTCGTCGGCGATCTTCTTGACGGCCTGTCGGAGCTTCGCGTCATAGGGGTGGGCGAACGTCTTGGCCGCGCCGCTGGCGTGGTCGCGATCCTCGGCATTCTAAATGTCCTGGATCGCCTTCTCCACGCCCAGCTGCGCGGACTGTCCAGGATCCAAGGGCAGATGGGATCGTGTCAGCCGGATGAGAGAGGCGGCAGGGCAGTTGACGGCAAGGCCCATGAGAAAGATCGTGCTTCGGGCGGCTCCGCTGCCCTAGGCTAGTCCGGGCAGAGCACTGCGATCAGTGGGGGAGGCGCGTCGTGCAAGTCAATGAGCATGCCGCTGCGTTGAGCGGCGATGATGTGGTCGGCACGCTCCTAGGCTCGATATTCACTCGTGTGCCCGGCCTCACCAGTTTCAGGCGCGAACCCCTCGTTGACCAACCCGGAGGGGTCCGCGTCCTGTCGCCGCGCGACATTTTGCGCGAAGGCGTGATCGCGCCACCGGACTCGGCGGACGATCGGGCGATCGTCCCGGCCGAGCAGCCCCTCCTCGAAGTCGGCGATGTGGTGCTATGCGCCGTAATTTCAGTCAGCGGGGGTTCGAGAGTCGCACCGGTCACGGCTGCCGATCTACCCGCTGTAGCAGGCGACCGTGTGCTCGCATTGCGTCCCCAGGGGCCGCTGACGCCGACACATCTACGATGGATTCTGGCGTATCTGCGATCATCAGAACTTCAGCTTGTGGCAAGCGGGTTCCTCAAAGGCGCACTGCGCGTTCGATGGAGCGAGCTGGAGCAGCTGAAGTTGCCGCCGCTTGATGAAGCACTGGCTGTCGCCATGGACGATCTCACCGTCACTCGGGATCGCATGAGCGAATGGAGAGACGAAGCAACAGAACTTCTCCAGTCCGTGCTTCAGACTCGCAATGGCGTCCAAGCTCGTGAACTGCTAATCGCCTCTGGCCAGACCCTACGCCTGCGTGCGGAGGCGGCAGCCCGCCTGGACGAGTTCGGCTACACGGTCCGCACCCGCTTCCCGTACCCGATCGCGCTGCGCTGGCGCGAGACGGAGGCAAGGATGAGCGCAGGCCAACTGAGGGAGGCATACCAGGCGGTGCTGGACACGGCCGAGATCTTGTTGTGCTATAGCGCGCTGCTAGTGGCTGCCATGGCGCGTGCCGAGGGCATCGAGCTCAGTTCAGTGCGCGCCATCCAGGGGAAGCTGGCAGGCGGGCGCGGGGGACCAGGATTCGGGGAATGGGTAGTAGTTCTTGAAGAGATCGTGAGCGCGCGCAAGCGGAAGGGCCTGCCTGCAGAGCACCCTCTCCACGAGTTCGGCTCCCTTTTTGCCGACCCGAAAGCCGCTGCTGTCCGCAAGCGGGTTTCAGACCGCCGTAATGATCAAGCTCACCAGCGCCGACCCGATGATGTCGACCTTCCAGACGTGCTCGACGACGTCTTCGCTGACCTGTCCTTGCTCCTGGACCGCACTAGGTTCCTCGCCGACCTGCGATTGGCGCATGTCACTGATGTGCGCTGGGACACGCTCCAGAAGCGGGCCGACGTGGACTTCCGGAGCCTGATGGGCGATCACCCTGTGGTCCCCACTGAGACGATGCATCACGACGGCAATGATTTGGAGACCGACAGTCTCTACCTGATCGACCGAGAACATCGGCTGCATCTGCTGCGCCCGTTCCTGATCGGTCGCCCCTGCCCGATGTGCCGAAGCTGGTCAACCTTCCATGTTGACAAGGTCTCCCGCGACGGAGCCGTACTCAAGAGCCTTGAGCACGGCCACGCCCTGACTGATCCCACCATCGTGAGCTCGTTGTCGCTCGTCGGCCTCCTGTAGGGCTCACCCCAAGCCGCCTCTTGAGTTGTGACCATGCGGTGGGTGGAGGCTGGGGAGCCAAATCCCTGCCCCGCGTAGGTGCAGTCCTGCCAGGTAGCTCTTGAGCGTCTTGTTGTAGCGGGGTGGCGAGTCCGCGCCACCCCTCGATCTCGTTAGTGCAGCGTTCCACGGGATTGCGATTTGTAGAGCTTTGCGTCGTGCGAGAAGGGCCGCCTGCCCCGGCGGCCCTTCTTCTTGTCTTCTTGCGGTTGGCGCCTGATCGCCCTTCTCCGGGATGACGGCCTTGATGTTGCCCTTGCGCAGGCGGACTCAGTTGGCTCGGAACGAGTAGGCCTTGTCGCCGGCGACTGCGTCAGGCCGGGTGCGCGGGCGGCCAACAGGGCCGCAACCGGAGGAAGGGAAGTCCGCCCACCATGAGAGAGACACTTGACTCAAGGGCTCGTCGATCAATAGAGTCTCTCATGCTGGGTACCCACAGCCACCTCAGGAGTAGACGTGCTACGTGCAAGTGCAGGCGGACAGAATGACGGCGATCGAGTCACCGCCGCGGGATCGGGAATAAGGGCGATCTCCTTTGGCGGAGGGGTGCAGTCGACAGCCCTGCTCGTCCTCGCCGCCCAGGGACGTATCGACTACTCGACCTTCCTCTTTGCCAATGTAGGGGATGACAGCGAGCACCCTGGGACCTTGGCATACATCCGCGACGTAGCGATGCCCTACGCCGCAGGCGCGGGCCTCGACATCCAGCAATTGCACCGCCGTCGGCGGGATGGTGCCACGGAGACCCTTTGGCAGCGGCTTAACCGACCAGATACCCGCTCTATCCCCATTCCCGTGCGTATGGCGAACGGCGCCCCTGGCAGGCGATCCTGCACTGGCGATTTCAAAATCAAGGTAATCGGGCGGTGGCTCCGCGAACATGGCGCCACCGCTAAGAATCCGGCAACCGTCGGCATTGGCATATCGGTAGACGAGATCCACCGTGCCAACCGACGCAGAAGCGAACCACACGAGGAGATCGAGTACCCGCTGCTCGACCTCGGTCTACGCAGGAGCGACTGCGAGCACATCATCGCGGCAGCTGGGCTGCCCGTTCCGCCCAAGAGCGCCTGTTTCTTCTGCCCGTTTCGCACCGTCGAAGCCTGGAGGCAGCAGAGGCGTAACGAACCGGAACTCTTCGTTCGATCCGTCCAACTAGAGAAGACTCTCAACATGCGCCGTGCGGCAATTGGGCGGGACCCGGCGTTCCTCACACGGTATGGGCGTCCGCTTTCCGATGCGATACCCGCCGGTGAAGGCGAGCGGGCGTCTGTCGAAGAAGGTGACGCGGGCTGCGATTCCGGGTGGTGCATGACCTGACGCCGCACAGACGCCCACTGCGCACGCAGCCAGCCCGAATACGGGCCGGACCTGCCAATCGACAGGAAGGGCTCTCAACGAACTTCCGCTCCTCATCGGTAAGTTACGCACGTGTCACACCGACGTCCCACGGGACCAACAACCAGTCCAGAGCCGAAACCCAGCCTGGTCATGACTGAAGACAGGCCCTAGCGCGGTCTTTTCGGGCGGACTATAACGGCCAACCCACGGGCCAGGAGATCAGAGATGAATTTCTCAGCCTCCGAAGCTTCGGCTGGTTCGAAGGTCCGTGCCGCCGGCAATGCTTCGACCATGGGCCTCGGTGGGGGATGAGAAGTGCTGGCCCTTCGGCCACGCGGTCTCTGCGGCGCACGTGCACCACTGCGGATCCGCTCTACGTCCTGGAGGCTAATATCTCGCCCGCGTCGCGCGGCGTCGTTGACGATAGTCTCTAGCAGCCAAAGCGGCGACCTGGACAGCAGGAGATCAGGCTCGGCAATGGCCTTCCGATTTCGCCATCGCGATACCGCCTGCCCATCGACATGCATGACTTGGGCGACTTCCTTGATTCCAAGGATGACCGGAAGATGGTCTCTGTCCTCCGGCTCATATCCTGCTGGGAGACTCTCCCGGTAGGCATGCAAACGGTGCGCCGTCACAGATCGCCCAGACTGTCCATCAAGCACCATGACAGTGGACAACAGCCAGTACGGGTTCCCGGAAGCCAGGAGATCAGGCTCTGCGAGTGTGCCGTCACTGCGCCAAAGCTGCGAAGTTTGACGCTTGACGTCGAAGAGCGCCGCGATCTCGGCGTGGCCGAGCAGGTACGGAACGCGGGATGCGACCATACTTGTCAGCCTCCGGATGTAGACGGCGTGAGAAGCGACCCAGGCCGAGCGAGCGGGACACCTAAAAGATATCTCCGTTCGCTCGCCGCCCCGGACCGGCCTCCCGCGCACTCCCGTGGACGAACTGATTGAGAGACCGCCCGGGGTTGGATCAATGTTCCTCCGAACGGAGACGACTCGCTGTCACCTGTCAGAGATGGCACACAGCACAGCCGGCTTCGTCGTCGTCTTCGTCGTGGGCGTCGGACAGAATTTCGAGGAGCGGCCGGTTCGGCTTGACACGCTTGGCTGCGCGCGCCAGAGCTGCCTCATGCTTGGCTTCGATCTCGTCCCGACGCTCAATCAGCTCGCGCAGCGATTCGCCCTGGGACCAGGTGTACTGCCGCTCCTGCATGGCCGTGTTCCGGTAGTTGACCTTCTCCTCGTACGCTATGGCCTGCTCGAACAGCTCCGGGTGCCGGTCATGCAGGCCAACCCATTCGTGCTTGCGCTGAAAGAAGCAGAAGGAGCAGCCAGAGCGCGTGCGCCACTCATAATAATCAGGCAGTCCGATACCTGCCTCATCGAGAATCCGGCCCACTCCGTCACGGTCGATGCCGTCTTCGCGGAACGGAAAGACGGCCGTGATGTTCGGCTTGGTGCTGACGTAACCGAGCCGGTTTTCGTCCGCACGGATCGCCACGTAGGAGATGACCTCGTCGTCGCCGACCCACTCCTCGAGTGGCTTGATCTTCAAGTTCTTGGTGCACCAGCGCATCTGGGGGCTGGGCAGCGTGCCCTGGTAGACCTCAAGCCAGTGGTCGAAATCGCGGGTCGCGTTGAGGCGCTCGATCGGCTTGCCGAGGGCAGCTTCGAGGCGGTTGAGGTACTCGTAGGTTTCTGGGAGCTCCGCACCGGTATCGCAGAAGAAGTACTCCATGTCCGGTACGCGGTCACGCATGTGGATGGCGAGGGCAGAGGAGTCCTTGCCTCCGGAGATGCCGAGGACGTGGCGCGTCTTCCCACCGGCGCTCTTGGTGTCAGTCACAGTGACTCCTTGGTCTGGTCGGTGGTGGCGTCCCGCGCGGCGATGCGTTCAGCTAGCGCAGCCAGCAGAATGCGGGCGCCGTCGGGCCCTAGTGCTTCCTCAGCCTGCCTGATGACACTGACAACGAGGTCGTCCGCCGCCTGGCGAGACTGCTTGGGCACGTGGATGAGGGTGCGTTCTTCATTCCCCTGGGGTGTGGTGAGGGTCAGAAGGTGAGTGTCGAGTTGCTGCGGCTCAGTCTTCTGCCGGTCGATCTGCGGTAGCGAGCGGACCTCATAGAGATGGCTGACGCGGTCGAGCGCTCGGGCCAGCTCCTGAACTTGCCGAGGAAACGAGTCGACGTCTCGGTCGGTCCAGTCCCCGAGGGCTTTGTTGGCGAGCCGGATGATGATCGGGTCGAGCCAGTCTTCATCCGGCAGGTTCTCGTTTAGGACGCGGGAAACGAATCCTTGCAGGTTGAGCTCGAGCGAAGAATCGGCGAAGCCGCGAAGTCGTTCTCTCAGCCCGGCCCGCAGGGTGGGCAGTTCGGGCGGCAGCCGGAAGGCGTTGCCGATGGTTGCAACGATGTGCTGACGCAGCGCGGCTCCGGCGCTGGAGAGTTCATCGAGTGCCGCGGTCAGACGGGTTACGTAGTCCTTGGCAAGCGTCTCATTCTTGGAGCTGTTCGGCAGGATCGCCTCGAAACCGAGCGCTGTCGGCAGGGCCGCGAAGACCAGGTCGTCCGGGTCAGTGGCGCGGCTGAGCACCTCACGAATGGCGAGTGCTTCAGCGCTCAGGCTCCGTGTCCTTTGTGCGTAGGGCTCCAAGACCATGACACGTTCGACGATAGCCCGTGTCACTCCGAGCAGGGCCGGGTTACGGGCGGTGCCGGAGCGGGGGCTGTCAACGTGCAGCGACCGGGTGAGACCTTCGACGATCAGGCGTCGCTGGCCGCGACCTGCGGGTGCAGCCTTGACGGTGAAACGTTCCGGGTAGGGGACGTTGAGCCGTTCGATGATCTCCGGTGTCAGGCGCTGGCAATAGTTGCCCTCCTCGAACAACGCGACGTCCTGGGCATGCAGGATGAGGGCGGTGACCACGAGGATGGGCACGACCCCAGCCTTAATGCCGTAGGGGGGGGCCATCAGCCGCTCGTAGATGTCCACGATGGGAGTGGGCTGCGTTGCGTTGGATAGCGCCTCTTCGAGGGCTTCCCAGGTTTTGATGACATCGGGATGCGTCTTGGGGTCAGGGCGGGAGATTCCATGGGTATGGATGCTCGCGCTGGTGGCATCGGCACGGGCCTCGTCCGCTGCGCGATGGAGGCCTAGATACTCCACGACGCCGTGGTACATCGCCCGCTCGGGCGTGTACTTCGTCTGGTCGTAGCCGAGGAGATGGGTGCCGGAGCGTTGCAACATGCCGGTGAGCACCTCGCGGCGCGCTCGCGACCCAATGCTGGTGAGCTGATGGCGTCCGACCATCTCGTTGCGGATCCGCGGCGAATGAGGGAAGACGCGGTCACATGCCTGCGAAGCCAGATTGGCGTAGCTGCGGGCGTCGATCGGCTCGCCGGGATCGCCGGTGGTCTCGGTGCCCTTGCTCCACAGGTGCCAGGTGGACTGCGGACTGAGGGGGTTGAACGCCTCGTCCAACAAGGTGCCGATATTCTTGGAAATGTAGGCGGCGCGCTCCTCGACCTCACGCCGGGCCACATAGTCCAGGGCTTCGTCGTCCAGTAGTTCCTCGAGCGCCACAAGGTCGATGCCCGCCTGCAGAACCGCTTCTGGGTTCTTGGTCGTGCCGATCAGGGCAGGAAGCGGGGAGTCGATCATAGGGCGGTCGCTCAGCGGCCCAAGGTGGAAGACGATAAGGCCATCTGCGGCGTCTTGGACGACTGTCGGCCCCTTCAGGGCCGTGCTCTTGTAACTGACCGCGCTGGAGAAATAGCGCAGCATGCCCGTGCGCTGGCTGTGACCGCCGGCAACAACAGCAGCGGGGAGCACCGATCCAAGGTGCTCGCTGAAGTACTCGACGACGACCGCAGGGGTGATCAATTTGGCAGCGACCCGGATCCCGGCGTCAATGTCAAAATCTGTGCCACGCCAGACCCGGTACTCATTGCTGTAGGCACGGTGGACGACAAAGCCGTCGGCCACCAGCCTGTCGAGCTGCTCTTGCAGGGCGGCGTAGCGTTCGGGGTCAGGGGCGTCAGCGGGGTCGTTGAGTGCGAACTGGATCATTGCGGGCGTGGCGCGCAGAACGCCGTCCGCGTCGATGAGGTTGAGGATGCCGATCGACTTAAGCACCGCCTGGTCCTCGGCCGACAGGCCGCGGGCTTCGTTAAGCCGGTGATCGACCTCGAGCCATCGGCTGGCGTTCGCCGAGGCGATGATCGTGGTGCGGCCTGAAGAGAAGAAGTAGTCGTACAGCTGCGGCAGACGGATGGTGGATGCGTGCTCGGGTGCCTGCTTTGAGGAGGTGTCGAGGGTTCGCCGGACCGTGTTGGGTTCGTCGCTGGCGAGGAACCCGGTCAGGCTGCGGTCGTTCTGCCCGATCTGGGAGGCGAGCTCAGGTGCCGCGATGGCGGTCAGGGGGTGCAGCGGGTACAGGTCGGCGAACATCTCGGTGGAGATGTCCACAAGGGCGTTCAGCGCGTGGTCGGTCCATGCGTGCATTGCGGCCTTGGCCTGCACCTCGATGAGCCGCTGGCCGGCTTCGGCGACGCCGGCGTGGTCGAGGCGCCGACGCATCAGGTGAACCGCGTCGCCGAGGTTCGGGGCGAAGGTGACGTCTTCGAAGCGGCCCTGGACCTTGGCCCATTCCTGGGTCTGGATGCTGCTGGAGCGCGCGGCATAGTCGGTGAAGGCCAGGTGTTGCAGCGTGAACATAAACAGCGGCAGGCCCGAGGGGCCGGCGCTCTTCTCTGCGAGCATCTGGAGCAGGAAGACGTCACTTCCGGCCCCGTCGGCAGCGATGTACTCGAGGTTCTTGCCGAATTCGTCGATGATCAGCAGGACGGGCTGCACGCTGCAAAGCACCGTGACGGCCTCAATAAGGCTCTGTGTGCTCGGGATCGTGGGGTCCGTGCAAGCAGCGAATGCTTGGGCAACGGCCTTGGGAATCCGCTTCTTCCACTTACGTTCCGCGGCGGTCTGCAGGGCCCTGATGATGGTCGTAGCCAGGGGTTCGCGGTCAGCCGTGGCAACGGCACCGAGGAATCCCTCCGGTGCGAGTTCGTCGCGGACACGGGCCAGCCTGGCTGCCTGACCGGGGCTGGTGGCCGCGACCGCGGCTTCGGCTTCCGCCCTGCGGGCCTTGTCATGGCCGAGGAATGCGTCGAAGAGGTTCGACAGTGTCGACTTGCCTGATCCGTAGGGTCCGGTGAATGTCCAGGCGCGAGTACGGCGCAGGTCTGCTGCCGCGTTGGTGACACGCTCGAGCAGGTCGAGGGCTCGCACTCCGATATAGGGATTGTTCAGGTGCGGTTCACGGACGTCGCGCTCGAGGTTGGTGGACCGCATTTCGGATCCCACCAGCGCGATGCCGACTGGGAACTGGGCGTCATCGATGCCCTGACCGTTGCTTCGGGCGGTCTTGGTCGCCATGGTTAGACGTTCTCCTCGATCATCTCAAACGCCGCGGCCTGCTGGAGCAGCTTCTTGCCTGTGTGCTTGGGGGCGCTGCTGTCGAGTCCGGGATACTTCGCGATCCAGTTCTCGGGGGTGGGAAAACCCTCGCTGTCGCGGAGGTGGCCGTAGTGAGCGTCGAGGATTTCCCATGCCAGTTGTTGCGGTGCCCGGGTGAACACCAGGCTGCGTTGACCCAGCGCCTCAACGACCTGCAGGTCCGGGTGGTCTGCGACCAAGGAGCTGAGGGCCTTGGTCAGTTCCGGCTCGCGCATTCGGAAGGCGCGGCCCGGGGAGCCGAGGTCCTCGGCCAGCCGAGCCGTTGAGATGGAGCCAGCGTTTACGGAGGATCGGGAAGCGTAGTCCAGGCAGGCATAGGCGAGGACGGCTGCCGGCAGGTTGGAGCGGGACCCGCCGGTGAATCGCCATGTGCGCTCCCGGCCCTTGCCCTGACCTTCCAGCAGGCCGAGTTCACGGAAGGGGGACATCAGCAGGTCCTCGAAGCTGCCTGGCGAAAGGGGATTGAATTCCTGGTCGAGGGCATACATTTTAATCAGGCAGTCCACGTCGCGGATGATGGACTCCGGTGCCGGCCAGTACTTTTCCTCGAAGTTCTCGTGGACCAGTCGCGTGATCACGCTGTTCATATCTGCGGCGGTGACCTTGGAGCGCGGTGCAAGGTTGAACATGATGTACCAGCTCGGCACCCAGCACTTCGATCCAGGCTCGGATGAGAGCAACCACCAGTGCAGCAGCCACAGGCTGCCGGTGTCCTCGAGGTAGGGGTCGGCCCCCTCCTCGTCCAGCAACCACCGGGCACGCCAGGTCGGTGATGCAATGAGGGCGCGCTCGGCCTGGTCGTCGTCACGGTGTTCCTGGGTGAGTTTGAACGCCTTCGACCAATGCCGCATGGAATAGACCATGTTCTTGCCGACCCCCAGGCGGACGGGGGCGTCCTCCCGATGGAAAATTCGACTGTCTTCCTTCACCTGCATGTATGCCTTGTGCAGCCAGCCGAAGCGCGGGGCGAAAGTTTCATGGCGGCCGAAGGAAAGCTCGACGGCTTCGGCAAGGCGACCGTCTGACATGCGCAGGGCCTTTCGTGGAATCAGGTGATTAGTCAAGTTGGAAGGCGTCATACGGATAACGCGGCTCAGGGACCATCCGTGGCGGCCATGGCAGATCGGACCTGCCGCACGGCGGCATCAGTAGCCGCAACTCCCTGCTCGACGTCGGGTGCGGTCGTCCCGTAGCCGAGGGAGAACCGCAGCGTTGAGTCAGCGTCATATCGACTGAGTCCCATTGCGAGGAGCACGTGGCTCGGACTCGGTGCCCCGGATGAGCAGGCACTGCCGTCGGATGCCGCGACGCGAGGCATGGCGGCGAGGACCGCGTCCGCAGGAACGCCTGGAATGGTGACGCTGGTGACGCCGGGGAGCCGGGGAGATCGTGCACCGTTGATCCAGCAGCCTGGCATGCTCTTGATCAGCGCCACCTCCAAAGCATCCCTCAGCTCCGCGATGCGCAAGGCCTCCTGCTCCAAGTGGATTCGTGCGGCTTCTGCGGCTGCCCCAAGTCCAGCGATGCCGGCCACGTTCAGCGTGCCGGCACGCCAACCACGTTCGTGCCCCCCGCCGAGGAGGAGTGGCTGGTACGGCACATCAGCACCCCGGCGAACAAAGAGGGCACCGACACCTTGCGGGCCGCCAAACTTATGGGCGGACAAGGACAGCAGATCCACATCGAGCTCCCCCAGGTCAAGAGGAAGTCGACCGACATACTGTGTAGCGTCCGTGTGGACCAGGGCTCCGACGGCATGGGCCGCCTCGACGATTGGCGCGAGGTCGATCAGCACCCCGGTCTCATTGTTTGCCATCATCACCGAGACGAGAGCCACCTCGCGTTCGCACAGCACCGCTCGAAGCAGGTGAAGGTCGACGGCGCCGTGTTGGTCGACCGGCAAGACGACGAGGCCATCGGGGCGTCCTGAGGTGAGGGCACGAGCGGTTTCCAGCACCGCAGGATGCTCGACTGCGGTGGTTACCAAGGCACCGCCGCGGGCGCGGGCGGCGCCCAAGGCCAGGTTGTTTGCCTCCGTGGCGCCGGACGTGAAAATGATCTCGCCAGGGGAGCAACTGAGCAGCTCAGCGAGCCGACGGCGGGCACCATCGACTCTGACGGCTGCGTCCCGTCCCGGACCGTGCATGCTGGATGCGTTACCCACGCTGCGCAGCGCGGCGAGACTGGCTTCGAGGGCTTCAGGTCGCAGCGGCGCAGTGGCGTTGTAGTCGAGGTAGACCACATCCGTGCCCTCCGGATCTTGGGCCATAATACTTACCCCCCTTGGCTGCACTACGCTCCCGATGCCTCTCCTGGCGACTCCTCGCAGCAGGATTCCCACATCCACCAGGAGTGTACCGAGATCCTAGTGAACGCTTGCGACCACTGGGACCGACTCGCCGCAAATGACCCGCCAACAGTGATCCAAGGCACTACAGTCGACCGCGGGCATCGCCCTCTAAGGGCTGCCCGCCAATAGCCTCCTTGACCTGCGGCGATGGCGGTGGCGAGAGCGCTTGAGCCATCCACGCAACGCTCACCCGAGGCATCGTAAAGGAGTTCCATGAACTCCTGGCGAGCCGTGAGCACAGGTCGTCCGAAACCCCCAGGAGCAGTCTGGTCACCTAGGCCGCGGCTCCCCCGCCCGCGTGCCAACATTCGTGACAGACACCCATGATATATAGAATATACATTCGATTAAGCAGACTGTCGACGCCCTCGCCGAACCACCCCACCCGCCATCGGCGTCCAGACCAATGCCGTATGCCGTTGCGTTAGTGATCACGCCATCGGTGGTTCAGGGTGACGACGATCGGCGGGCGGTAGTGGCTAGCGGGTTCGCCAGGGGCTTTGCTGCCGTAGCCAGTGATTCATGAGCGGATCTTGCGGGGGCAGCCACGGCACCCCTGACGGGCAGCAGGCTGCGGCCGATCTCGGCAAGCCCGAGGCGCCGGTCATGTCTGCGGGGCGGAGGGGGGAAAGCCGCTTGGTGAGATGACCGTGCGGCGAACGGGTGCAGAGCTCGGTTGAACGAGGTTCGCTCGACGGTGCTGCGATGCAGACGGGGCAGCCTCGTCCAGCAGATCCCGGGCGGCTCGGTGCACGATCAGGTGCGCGCAGATCTCCTGCCGCACGCCGTCCGGCGCCTGCGACCTCAGGACTGGGCGGCAGGGCCAGAACCCACAGGCCCCGGAACAGCCCGCCGGCCGGTGCCCAGCGGCCGGGCGACGGACCGGAACAACTCCCGCATCACAGGCCACCCGAGCCGCTGACGGGCCCAGGCAAGAGAGGACTTGTTCTTCCCGACCAGGACCGCGGCCCCGAATCACCGGTCTTCACCAGACGCAAGACCTCCAAGTAGTCGTCCTGCGGGAACAAGCACATCGCCAGCACGAGTACACCTTGAACGGCGAACAACAAGCGCCGACGCTTCACCAAGCGCCCTGTCTCACCCACCACCCGGTCCACCAGCTCAGACAGGCGCCACTGGGTCAGCGCTCCCAACCCCAGCCGCTCCAGACGGGAGATCAGCACACCAGGTCAACCGCGAGGCAGCAGCAAAGGCAACGGCATTGGCATCCAGATGTCAGAGGGAACCAGCGCAGGACCTCAACCGGCAGGGCGTTGGCCTGCGGAAATGCGAGATCGGAACACGCTTGTCAGCAGGCGGGTTTAGGGTGAGCGCAAGCCGTCGCCGAAGGATGCCCTTCGCTTGGCCTTCTGCTGAATTGCGTTGGGGGAAAGTCATGCTGATGGATCGTCGAGTAGTGCTGCCACGCCGCTCAGGGGCTACTACCGGCCGGGCAATGTGCCCGTGACGACATGGTCTCCGGGCATCCCGTTCCAGGCAGTACTGGACAGCGCCCCGATGCCGTATATCCGCGAGAAGCTCGGCAAGGAGCTGTGTGCTCTTCTGGACTTGATCGACGGCGGTGCGACCACGGATGAACGGCTTCGGGCCGTCGCAGCTGTGGCCATCGACGCCGAGCGGCTTACTGCTGACACCGCCGAACGCAAGGAACTGCTTGCCCTGCTTCCAAAAGCCAAGCAGAAGGAGCTCGCGCATCGGCTCGGCCTCGACCCGCCGAGCGCGGAACCACTAGCCCACCTGCGCGCCTTGAAGTGGACGGCCGATCAGCGCCGCGAGCTGCTGGAATTCCTCGGGTTCACCATCGACCGCGTACCGGTGACGCCGCCAGCTTTCCGACGAGAGTGCGAGCCCGAGTACCCCCTGTTTCCGCATCAGCGCGACGCGGCCTCGCGTGTACGCGAGCTCCTCTACAACGGCCCGCGCCGCGTCGTTCTCCATCTGCCCACTGGGGTGGGCAAGACCCGCACCGGGATGAGCCTCATCTGTGACCACCTCCGGGACCGTAAACCAACCCTCGTAGTGTGGCTCGCCCATGGGCAGGAACTGCTGGAGCAGGCCGCTGCAGAGTTCGAGCGAGCCTGGTCGAAGCTGGGCGACCGGCCCGTGCCGGTGGTCCGCATGTGGGCGGACGCACCCACGGTTCTCGACGGAGTGACCGACGGGATCGTCATCCTCGGCCTGGAAAAAGCGGTTTCGGCTGCGAAGAGCAAGCCGGGCTTCCTCGAGACTCTCGCCGCGCGCAGCACCCTGACAGTATTCGATGAGGCGCACCAGATCATCGCGCCCACCTTCCAGCAGGTCGTGGACGCGCTGACCATCCGCCCCGACGCCAGTCTCCTCGGCCTTACTGCCACCCCAGGGCGCACATGGGCGGACATTGCCGAGGACGAGCGCCTCTCGGACTTCTTCTCGCGCCAGAAGGTGATGTTGAAGATCGATGGCTACAGCAACCCGGTGACGGCCCTAATCGAACAGGGCTATCTGTCGCGGCCCACGATGAGGACGGTGGCCTCGGAGGCGGGCTTGCACCTGTCTGCGCGTGATCAGCGAATTCTGGCCAGCTCATTCGATATCCCAGCGAGCATCGTGGCCGAGCTCGCTCGCGACGAGCAGTGGAATCTGAAGGTCGTCCAGACGATCATGGAGCTTCTGGAGCAACGTCACCGGAGGATTCTGGTGTTTGCGGCGTCCGTCGAACACTGCCGCCTGATCGCCGCGATCTTGTCGGCGGTCAACCTCGATGCCGAATTCGTCACCGGCGAGTCATCGCCCCGCCACCGTGCACAAGTTATCAATCGGTTCAAAAGCGCTGGCCGTCGTCCGATGGTGCTATGCAACTACGGCGTCCTGACCACAGGTTTCGATGCCCCAGCCGCCAGCGCCGCCGTCATCGCGCGCCCGACCAGATCGCTGGTGCTCTACAGCCAGATGGTTGGCCGAGTAATCCGCGGCCCGCGAGCCGGCGGAACCGCAACCTGCGAAATCGTCACCGTCGTCGACCCTGAGCTCCCCGGCTTCGGGGATGTCGCCGACGCGTTCATCAATTGGGAAGACGTATGGGAGACCGCATGACCAGTGGCGGCAGCAATTACCGAATCGTCAGCCCTTCGCTGACTGTGAAAGCGATGCGTGACAGCGGTTACAAGAACACGGCTTACGCCCTGGCCGAGTTGATCGACAACAGTATCGACGCCCACGCGACCTTGGTGGAGGTCTTCGCCTGCGAGTGCCCGGTACCAGGTGTCTCCCGGACAACCCATCGAGTCGAAAAGATCGCCGTTCTCGACAATGGCGACGGTATGAACGCGGATGCCCTGCGCAGGGCCCTGAAGTTCGGCGATGGCCGCGGAGATGATCGGAAGCGCATAGGGCGCTTCGGGATGGGTCTGCCCAACTCCAGCATGTCCCAGTGCACTAAGGTCGAGGTGTGGTCTTGGACCAACGGACCGGGCAACGCCTTGTACACCTACCTCGATCTCGCCGAGATCGAGGTAGGCCGTGACGATGTGCCGGAGCCGATCCATACGCCGTTGCCAGACTACTGGCGCGACCTCAGCGATGGCCTCGGCAACACCGGCACCCTCGTGCTGTGGACCGACCTCGACCGGGTCAACTGGCACGGTGCCGCCGCCACCCTGCGCAACACAGCCGACAACATCGGCCGCGTCTATCGGCACTACCTCAACGCCGGCACGGTCGACATTCGGATGGCACCGGTCCGCGACGGAGCGGTGATCGCAGGCACCTACAATGCGGCCGCCAACGACCCGCTGTACCTCATGGGGTCGGCGAGCACGCCGCCGCCGTTCAGGGGCGAGCCTATGTTCGAACCGTTCAGCATGGGCTCGGAGGACGAACCCGGAGTCGCGTACTTCCCCATCGTCGTCGACGGCACAGAGCACAAGATCAAGGTCACCGCCTCGATTGCCCGGCCTGAGGCCCGCCGTGCGGACGTGGAGGGCCATCCGTGGCCGGAGGACGCCAACCCCAACGTAGACGCCGGTTCTCAAGCCTGGGGCAAGCACGCCCGCCACAACATCGGCATTTCACTGATTCGTCAGGGCCGCGAGCTAGACCTGGACTCCTCATGGGCCATCGGCTACGACCCGGTGGAGCGCTGGTGGGGAGTCGAGATTGATTTCCCCCCAGCCCTCGACGCAGTGTTCGGTGTAACGAACAACAAGCAAACGGCAACAATCTTCTCTTCGCTCGCCCACTTCGACTGGAGGGCCGAGGCGGAGGAAGACGAGACGCCTAAGGCTTTCAAGGACCGCCTCGCTGAGCTCGGAGACCCTCGGACTGGCCTCATCGATCTTGCCCTCTACTTCGAGACCAAGCTGCTGCCCGCCATGCGGCGCAAGCTCAAACAGCAGACCGTCGGCAACCGGAAGAGCCGCAAGCGGCACGACAATGACGTCACCTCCAAAGCCACCGACGCGGTCAAGCGCCGGAGCGAGGACGGACACACCGGCAAGACCGACAATCTCGCTGCGGGCACTTCCACCGAGGACCGGCGGCAGGAGCAGGTCGATGCCCTCACCCAACGCCACCACCTCGACGATGACACGGCGCAGTCACTTGTGGCAGAGTCCCTGGAGAACGACTGGCGCGTGCGCTGGCTGTCCAGCTACCAGGATTCGCACGCCTTCTTCAGCATCGATCTCATGGCTGGCATGCTGCAGGTGATCTTCAATGAGAAGCACCCGTTGCACACCCACCTGATGACGGTTCTCGAAGAGGTCCCCGAGGACGCCACAGTGGACGACCTCCGGCACCGCCTCGAGCGGGCATCGGACACGTTCAAACTGCTGTTGTTCTCTTGGGCCCGTATGGAGGACGAGATCCCCAACGACCGGCAGCGTGAGAAGATCGCCGACGCTCGGCAGGACTGGGGCCGCTATGCGCGCGACTTCATCGACGGCGAGAACGACGAGTGACAGAGCACGACCACGTCTGGCAGCAGATCTCGGCCCTCCTGAAGCACGCATCAAACAGCGTGATCCTCATCGCGCCGTTCATAAAGAAGCCGATTTTCGAAGCTGCCGTCGACGCAATTCCCGCCTCTGTGGAGACTATTCGCTGCGTGACCCGGTGGACCCCGGCGGAAGTTGCCGCCGGGGTCTCGGACCCGGAGATCATGGAAGTTGCCGAGAGGGACAAGCGCGTCCGCGTGATGCTCTGTCCGACCCTGCACGCAAAGATCTATGCAGCTGACGACTACTGCCTCATCGGCTCGGCGAACCTGACTGGCAAGGCCACCGGGCGGGTTCCGGGCGCCAACATAGAGCTGCTCATCAAGGTAGCCACGGCCCACCCTGAGGTCCAACGGGTGCTCGGCCACGTCGAGTCGATCGCAAGGAGCGCTAGCCTGGAGCTTGCTGCCATCGTGCGCCGGCAGGCAAACCTGCTAGAGGAGACGGGCGCGGCCTCATCGGTGCCCGATGTTGAAAGCAAGGCGGCAGCGCTCTGGTACCCCAACACCCGACGACCAGAGAACCTCTACGCGCTATATAACGGCCGGGGTTCTTTCGCAGCCGCCGTCGAGGCGGGGATCATCGAGGATCTAGCTTTGCTCGACATCCCAGCTGGGCTGGACGAGAGCGACTTTCATGCGGCCGTCCGCTCGCGCCTGGGTGAGATCCCTGAACTCCAGAGGCTGCAGGCAGGCCACAACTTGAGCAGCACAGAGCTGCAGAAGGCGATCGCGGAAAGATCGGGTGCAAGTGAGGGTCTAGCGCGCCGGCGGACCGAGAACATAGCAGCGTGGCTTCAGTACTTCGATCGTTACTACACCGAGGTGGATACCTGGGCGCTCCGGCCAGGACGCGAGCTGACGTGAACTGCTCTGCTCCGCGCGTTACGAGTTCGAGGCGCTGGTCAGGGAGAGGTTTGGCTCCGCGGCTGCCGAGGCGATCGGCTGGGTTCCCGCGTGCGGTCCATATCGCCGCCGAATTCTCCCGCCATGACCGGGTGGCTGTGCATGAGCACGCGTCTTCTCCGGTGGCCTGTCGAGCTTGCTGCTGATCGAGTCCGCGCCCGGGTCTACGAGCCCGCCTCCGGCTCGGCGGCACAGCAGGGAGCGGCAGGCAGTTGCTGGTGGGCAACAAGCTCCGACCGGTCTCGGAGGCGTTCCCGATTCTCTGCGGTACTTGTACGGTGAGCTGAACAAGGCCCTCACTGCGGGGGGCGAGGTTGAGACTGGAGCGGCTTTCTCCGGAGCGATGCGCTGGGAGCTGATGACCGGGGTTCCGCAGTTGAGTGGGCGCTCTAGTCCACGAATCGGGGCTCTGACCTTGGGATACGCGTGATCGCACGCCGAACGGGCGTGTGCCTAGGCGCTGATGTTCCTGCTGGTCAGCGCGCTTCGCCGGTCAAGTGGTCTGGAACGGCGGGAAGTTGCAGCCACCACGCTACTTGATGCCCACCGCCTGAAGGAGCGCCTCGATGGTTTCGGATCATGGTCTGTATGACCCAGAACGCGGCTCTTGTCTGGCCAAGGAGGCTGGCATTGTTCGCCCGTCGGGATCGGCAGGCAAGCCGCTGACCTGCGCGTGTTTCCAGGACTAGACACACGC
The DNA here is from genome assembly GCF_010548325.1 of Streptomyces sp. SID13666. Taxonomy (NCBI): domain Bacteria; kingdom Bacillati; phylum Actinomycetota; class Actinomycetes; order Kitasatosporales; family Streptomycetaceae; genus Streptomyces; species Streptomyces sp. SID13666. The sequence goes on from NZ_JAAGLX010000036.1 coordinate 84,591, forward strand.
CGACACAGCCGGCGGAAGTATATTGCAGCAGGTCAGTCAGCCTTTTCGTGGACTAGAGCCCCGCACAGCTGCGGAACCCCGGGATGACCATCCGCAGGAGGTCTGTGGGAGGCAGACATTCAGTGACCCTGCTTCTTGTCCACAACGGTGCCCGTTCCGGTGGCGGGTGCGCTGTTCCCGCGACAGTCCGGCCAGCGGGTGGTAGATCCTCTGGGGATCACCAAGTGACCACCACGCCGGTCGATTTCACCCTGATGGGATCTCCGATTCAGGGGTTTCCATCAACCCGGCGGTTTGCAGGACCAGTGGTGGCCCGGCACATCTCTCGCACAGGGGCTGGCAACACTCGCGCATTCGACTCCGTCCTCGGGCTCCGCCCAGACGCACTGGCGGAGCCTGCCGCCGTCCCTCTCCCGCCGGGTGTGTCGGACGGCTGCTCCTCGGCGCCTCGATCATCGGGTGGGCGGGACAGCACCTCCGGCGACGACGGAGACCCGTCACCGTGGGGGATGGCTACGCAGGCGGACGCATCACCCTGTTGCAGGTGGCTACCCGCCCTGGAATACCTCGGTACCCGTTTCGATTGCTCCCCTTGTACTGATCACGGGAGGGGGCGCGGGTGACCGACCTGATGCTGTTCCGGCTGGATGCCGATGGCCGGGACGTCGAGCTGCGAAGTTCGACGGTGGCGCTGGAGGTCGACCTACAGCGTCGGATCGAGGCAGGGATGGAGGCGATGCTGGGCATTCGTTTCCTGGCGTCGGAGTACCCGACGGGGCCGTGTGACTCTCCTCCCGAGAGTTCCCTAGGCCCAGCGGAGCGTGCTCCTGCCGCAGCGTGTGCCTGACCTGGAGGTCTATCCACCCCATCCAGCAGCGTTCGCAGCCTGATGAGATCTCATGATTCCCGAGATGTTATCGTCTAGTTCGACTAAGTGATCAAATAGTCGAGCCGGAGGTCTCGTGTCCCTGGCGGTCGTACGAGATCTTCGCCCGGAGCTTCGCTTGACGACGCCGGAGGAAGTCGCGGACTTCGAGCAGGACCTGCTGTCGGAGTTCGTCCTCGCTCGCGCTTCGGCCGGCACCGGCGACGGGACGGTCGCCGGCGATGTTGACGTGATCGTCGAAGTGCGCTCATGGTTCGGCCGCCCGCTGTGGGAGATGGAACCTCGCGATCTGGACCGGTTCTTCGGCCAGCATCAACGAGACCTGGCGCATGGCACGAAGGTCCGCAAGGCTCACTCGCTCAGCACCTTCTTCGAGTTCCTCGAACTACGGCACAAGCCCGCCATCCACGCCGCGACCGGCCACGTCGTCGAATCGCCGCTGGATGAGATCAACCGGCCCCGCGGATCAGCCCTGTCCCGGCTGCGGATTCCGCCGCCGCCCGGGGAGATCGACCATCTGTTCTCGGCCTGGCGCGACGAGGTGCCGCAGGCACGCAAGCCCTTGCCTATCCTGCGGAGTTACACCGCAATGCGGCTGGCGAGCCTGATAGGCCCCCGGGTCTCGGAGCTGTGCTTGGCGAACGTCAACGACATCCACTGGGAGCTCGGCCAGTTCGGAAAGATCCTTCTGCGGGGCAAGGGGAGGCGCGGCAAGAAGAAGGAGCGGCTGGTCCCGCTGATCAACGGGAGCCGTCAGCTGCTCGAGTGGTGGGTTGATGGTCCCCGCTGGCAGTACGACGACCGCGTGGACGAGCCAGGATCCCGGCTGTTCCCCTCGGAGCGGCGGGCCGCTGATGGCTCGAGTTTGCCGGTGGATACCGACACGCTCCGCCTGCATCTGAAGAAGATGGTCGCGCAGCACCTCCCGTCCCAGATGGGCAACCTGACGCCGCACACTCTGCGGCACTTCGCTGCCTCGGAGCTCTACCGGCAGGGCGTGGATGTTGTGGCCATCCAAGAGCTGCTTGGCCATAAATGGATCAACACGACCATGATCTACATCAACCCCCGGGAATTGCATCAAACGGGCGAGAAGTCGCAGGTCACATGGTCACGGCGGGAAACGGAAGGGTTCCTCAGCCTCTACAAACTGGCAGCCTGAGCAGGGCTGTTGCCTAGGTGAGCCC